>NZ_JBXQQB010000005.1:185637-289016 GCF_057220535.1 Kitasatospora sp. NEAU-CNBT7
CAGTTTCTTCCTTTCCACCCACAGGAGTGGGGTGGGCCCTCCCCCCCGCCCCCACCCCCGCCCCCGGCCAGTGGGTCAGTAGGCCGCTGGGCCGGTGGGCCGGTGGTTCAGTAGCCGTAGCCGGAGTCGCTCGCGCCGGGGCTGGGGGCAGCGGCGGCCGCGGCGGCCTTCCCGCCGGTCGCGGTGGAGGCGAACCAGGTGCCGCCGACACCCTGGCCCTTGGTGTCGCCGGGCTTGGTGTCGGGCGCGTAGCGGTACAGCGGCCAGCCGTTCAGGGTCAGCTGCTTGCTGCCGTCGGCCCGGGTGACGGTACCGACCAGCTTGGCGTCGATGCCCTTGAGCTGCGGGGTGTCGGTGGCGACGGCGGGCGGCCAGGTGGTCGCGCAGGCGCCGTTGCAGTTGGACATCGGCGGCTTGGCGGTGTCCTTGTCGAAGCGGTACAGGGTGAAGCCGGCGCCGTCGGTGACGATCGTGCCGAGGGTGGCCGAGGTGGCGGTCTGCAGCGCGCTCTTGCCGCCGTCCGCCGGCGCGGGGTTCTGCGCGCCGCCCGACGAGGCGGCGGGGGCGGGGGCGGACGAGCCGTACGAGCTGCCCGACCCGGAGGTCTCCGGGTCGCAGGCGGTGACGAGCCCGACGACGGCGAACGAGGCGACGGCGAGAGCGGCGGTGCGGCTGAACTTGGGCATGGCAATTCCCCCACGTGGCGTTTCGGATTGAGGATTCGGGCGGCTGTGGTGCCCCCGGGGGCACCTGTCCCGGTGCCCGCTCATCCAGGGATACGAGCGATTCGGGGTCCGTGTTCAACGGGTCGGAAAGTTTTTTCGGAATAGACCGGGCAGGCTCTCCGTTGACGCCACCGAGTCACTACCGAAGGGCAGGGAGAAACCGATGAGCACGGTCGAACTGACCAAGGACAACTTCGACGAGCTGGTCCAAGGGGCCGAGGGCAAGGAGTTCGTCCTCATCGACTTCTGGGCGGGCTGGTGCGGCCCCTGCCGGATGTTCGCGCCGGTGTACGAGCGCGCGGCGGAGCGGCACAGCGACCTGACCTTCGCCAAGGTGGACACCGAGGCGCAGCAGGAGCTGGCGGCGGCCTTCGACATCCAGTCGATCCCGACCCTGGCCATCATCCGGGAGGGCGTGCTGGTCTTCGCGCAGGCCGGGGCGCTGCCGGAGCCCGCGCTGGAGGACCTGATCGCGCAGGCCCGCAAGCTGGACATGGCCGAGGTGCACGCCAACGTGGCGGAGCAGAAGGCGCAGGCCGAGGCGCAGGGCTGACCGGGGGCCGGGTACCGGGGTACCCCGGGTAGGACGGAGCGGCGGAGGCCGGGGCGAGAGCCGGCCTCCGCCGCTCGGGCGTTCCCGGGCCCGGGCCGCAGGCGCGGGAGCGGTGGGAGGGGCGGGACGGATCAGGGGCGGGAGGCGGCGGCGCGGGCCGCGAGTCCGTCCAGCAGCAGCCGCAGGGCCAGCTCGAATCCGCGGTCGTCGAGGCCGGGGCCGCGGTCGGCGGCGGCCTCCAGGGCGCCGGCCAGTGCCGGGTAGCGCGGGCGGTAGGCGGCGCCCTCGCGGGTGAAGCCGGCGCTGAAGGTCTCCAGGGCCGAGCCGAGCACCAGGTAGTCCAGTGCGGCGGCGGCCTCGGCCGCGTCGGCGGGGGTGAGACCGGCCCGGGTGAGCGCGGCGAGCAGGGTGTCGTAGGTGAGCAGCTGGCGGCCGGCCTCGACCCGGCGGCGGGCGAGCAGTGCGATGGTGTTGGGGTGGCGCAGGAACACCGCGCGGTAGCCGCGGGCGTACTCGGCCAGGCCCGCCGGCCAGTCGGTGCGGGCCAGCGGGGTGAGGTCGATCTCCTCGTTGACGAGTTCGGCGAGGGCGTCCAGGAGCTCGTCCTTGCCGGTGACGTGGTTGTAGAGCGAGGCCGCCTTCACGCCGAGGCGGTCGGCGAGGGCCCGCATGGTGAGGCCGTCGGGGCCGTGTTCGTCGGTCACCTCCAGGGCGGCCCTGGCGATGATCTCCCTGCTCAGCAGTGTCCTGCTCGGTCGCCCCACGCCCCGCCCGTCCTTCCGCCGCTTCCGTCGACGCGGTCACGTTACATCCTGGTGTCGGCCTCTTCCCTCCCCCGCGTGGAGCCGCTACCGTCCCCGACTAACAAAGTTAGTTTTAGTCGACGGCAAGGTGGCCCGGACATGACCGAGAACCCTCCCAGCGCGCACGCCCCGAACCCGGCGGCCGACCGCGACCAGTTGGCCGCCCTCGGTTACCGGCAGGAGCTGCGGCGCAGCCTCGGCGTGCTCGGCAACATCTCGATGGGCTTCGCCGTCGTCTCCCCCGTGGTCGGCCTCTACGCGGTCGCCCAGGTCGGCATGGGCGTGTTCGGCGGCGCCTGGGTGTGGGCCCTGCCGATCTGCCTGCTCGGACAGCTGCTGGTGGTCTGCGTCTACTCCGAGCTGGCGTCCCAGTGGCCGCTGGCCGGCGGCGCGTACCAGTGGAGCCGCCGGCTGGCCTCACCGTCGTTCGCCTGGATGACCGGCTGGATGTGGCAGTTCGCGGTGATGTTCGCCAACACCACGGTGGCGTACCTGGCCGCGCCCTGGTTCTTCGCACTGTTCGGCGCCACCCCGACGCCGGCCCGGCTGGTGCTGGTGTCCGCGGCCTTCCTGCTCGTCTGCACCCTGGTCAACGCGTACGGGATCAACCTGCTGCGGCGGATCGTCTCGCTCGGCATCGCCGCCGAGGCCGTCGCCTCGGTGCTGGTCGGCCTCGCGCTGGTGCTGTTCCACCGGGAGCACGGCCTCGGACTGCTGACCGACACCCTCGACGCGCCCGCCGCCACCGGCACCGGCGGCCTGATGTCCTTCCTCGCCGTGGTCGCGGTCGGCGGGTGGGCCTTCATAGGCTTCGACGCCTGCGTGTCCACCGCCGAGGAGACCAAGGACGCCGCCCGCCAGGTGCCGCGCGCGATGCGCTGGGCCCTGCTGAGCGTCGGCGCGGCCGTGATCCTGAACGCCGTCTCGGTGGTGCTCGCCCACCCCGACCCCGCCGCCGTGGTCGCCGGGAGCGACCTCGACCCGGTGACCACCGCCGTCACCGCCGGCTTCGGCTCCTGGGCCGACAAGCCCTTCGTGGTGGTGGTGCTGGTCAGCTTCACCGCCTGCCTGATGGCCTCACAGGGCGGCGCCGCCCGCGGCCTCTACTCGCTCGCCCGCGACGGCGTCTTCCCGTTCGCGTCCCGGGTCCGCAAGGTCAACCGGCACAAGGCCCCGATCGGCGGCCTGGTCGCCGCCACCCTGATCAGCGCCGCCGCCCTGCCGCTGGGCCTGGAGTCCACCGCGATCGGCAGCCTGATCACCTTCGGCACCGCCGCCACCTTCCTGCCGTTCTTCCTGCTCAGCCTGGCCGCCCTGATCGCCCGGCTGCGCGGCACCTGGCGCCCGGCCGGCGCCGTCTCGTACGGCCGCTGGGGCACCCCGCTGAACGCGCTCGCGGTGCTGTGGACCGGCCTGGAGGTGCTGAACATCTGCTGGCCGCGCGCCATCCTGACACCGCCCGGCGCCCCCTGGTACCAGATCTGGGCCGCGCTGCTGGGCACCGGCGTGGTGACCCTGATCGGGACCGGCTACCTGCTGGTACGCCGCCCGCAGCGGCTGATGCGGGACGCCGCCGCGGAGCGTCCCGGCACCGACGAGCTCGCGCCCGCCGTGCTCTGACGCCCGCTCGCCCGGGGCGGCACCCCGACGCAGGATGAAGGCGGGGTCCGGGGTCCGACGTCGAGGGAGCGCAGATGTCCGCACAGGCCGGGTCGGTGGCGGCACAGGCCGACGAGTACGACGTGGTGGTCCTCGGCGGCGGTCCGGCCGGTGAGAACCTCGCCGACCGGACCGCCGCCGCCGGGCTGCGGACGGTCCTGGTGGAGGGCGAACTGGTCGGCGGCGAGTGCTCGTACTGGGCGTGCATGCCCAGCAAGGCACTGCTGCGCCCGGGCAGCGCGCTCGCCCACGCCCGCGCGGTGGCCGGGGTGGCCGACCCGGGCCCGCTGGACGCGGCGGCCGTGCTCACCCGGCGGGACGACGCCGCCGACGAGTGGAAGGACGACGACCAGGTCGCCTGGCTCCGCTCGGCCGGGATCGAACTGGTCCGCGGCCACGGCCGGCTGGCGGGCGAGCGGGCGGTGCGGGTCGGCGACCGGCTGCTGACCGCCCGGCACGCCGTCGCGGTCTGCACCGGCACCCGCGCCGCACTGCCCGAGGTCCCCGGCCTCGCCGACGCCCGGCCCTGGACCAGCCGGGACGCGACCAGCGCCGAGCGGGTACCCGGACGGCTCGCGGTGATCGGCGGCGGCGTGGTCGCGGTGGAGATGGCGACCGCCTGGAACGCGCTGGGCGCCCGCGTCACCCTGCTGGTACGCGGCGGCGGGCTGCTGGGCCGGATGGAGCCGTTCGCCGGCGAGCTGGTCGCGGACGGGCTGCGCGCCGCGGGGGTGGACGTCCGCACCGGGACCGTGGTCACCGCGGTCCGCCGGGTCGACGGAGCCGCCGAACTGCGGCTCGGCGACGGCGGGTCGCTCACCGCCGACGAGGTGCTGTACGCCGTCGGACGGACCCCCAACACCGGCGACCTCGGGCTGGAGACGGTCGGCCTCGAGCCCGGCGGCTGGCTGGCCGTGGACGACGGCTGCCTGGTCGAGGGGGTGCCCGGCGGCTGGCTGTACGCGGCCGGTGACGTCAACCGGCGGGCGCTGATGACCCACCAGGGCAAGTACCAGGCCCGGATCTGCGGCGCGGCGATCGTCGCCCGGGCCCGCGGCGAACGGACCGACACCGGGCGCTGGGGCGCGCACACCGCGGCGGCCGACACGGCCGGCCCGCCGCAGGTCGTGTTCACCGAGCCGGAGGCCGCCGCGGTCGGACTGACCGCGGCCGAGGCGGCCCGGCGCGGGATGGACGTCCGCACCGTCGACCACGACCTCGGCGCGGTGGCGGGCGCCTCGCTGTACGCGGACGGGTACACCGGCCGGGCCCGGATGGTGGTCGACCGGGCGCGCGGCGTGGTGGTCGGCATGACCTTCGTCGGCCCCGCGGTGGCCGAACTGCTGCACTCGGCGACCGTCGCCGTGGTCGGCGAGGTGCCCCTGGAGCGGCTCTGGCACGCGGTGCCGTCGTTCCCCACCGTCAGCGAGGTGTGGCTGCGCCTGCTGGAGGGCTACCGGGACCAGGACTGACGAGCGGTCCCGGTCCCGGCGCGCCGGGTCAGCCCAGCTGCACCGCGGCGTCCATCTCCCACTGGAGCACCTCCGCGCCCTCGGGACCGGCGGTCACCCGCTGGCCCTCGGCCCCGGTGATCCGCAGCGCGTCGCCCTCCCCCAGCAGGCCCGCGCCCTCGACGGACAGCTCCCCGCGCGCCACGTACAGGTGGACGAACGGCGCGGTGGCCAGTTCCAGCGTCTCGCCGGCCCTGACCCGGGCGACGTGCAGCGCGGCGTGCTTCTGCCGGATGCCGATCGCCCGCTGGGCGGAGTGCTTGGGCATGCCGGACGCCAGGGTGGTCCAACCGCCGCGGGCCAGCTGGTCGTTGATGTCCAGCTGCTCGTAGCCGGGCACCGTGCCGGCCGCGTCCGGGATGGTCCACATCTGGACGAAGCGCACCGGGTTGCGGTGCTCGGGCGAGCCGTCGAGGGTCCAGGAGTCGTTCTTCTCGCTGTGCAGGATGCCGGTGCCGGCGCTCATCCGCTGGGCCAGGCCCGGGTAGACGATGCCGTTGTGACCCTCGGAGTCCTGGTGCACCAGGGCGCCGTCCAGCACCCAGGTGACGATCTCCATGTCGCGGTGCGGGTGGGTGTCGAAGCCGGTGCCGGGCGCCACCACGTCGTCGTTGGAGACCAGCAGCAGCCCGAAGTGGGTGTTGGCCGGGTCCCAGTGCCGCGAGAAGGAGAACGAGTGGTGGGAGTCCAGCCACCCGGTCCTGGTGTGGAAGCGCTCGTCGGCGCGGCGCAGGTCGATCGTGGCAGCCATCTGGATCTCCTCCGGTGTTCCGTTGCTCTTGTTGAATCCTAAACTAAAGCGGCGGCCGAGTCATTCCCACGGCCGCCCGGATGATCCCGCGTCGCATCCGCCAGCCCCGGGCCGGACCCGGCCCGGCATCTGCGAACCGGCGCCGAACTGCGGCTCCGTCCCTGCCTACAGTGGCGGTGGCACGTCCGGAAACACCGGTTCACCCGACTTTCCCAGCGACGAAATCGAGGCACGGCATGAGCCTGAGCATCCGCAACCAGATCCCCGGCACCGTCACCGCCATCTCCGCCGGCGCCGTGATGGCCACCGTGAAGGTGGCCGTGGCCGGCGGGCAGGAGCTGACCGCCGCGATCACCGTGGACGCCGTCAAGGACCTCGACCTGCACACCGGGAGCGCGGTGCGGGCCCTGGTGAAGTCCACCGAGGTCGCCCTGGCGACCGCCCGGGTCAGCGGCGTCAGCATCCGCAACCAGCTGGCCGGCACCGTCACCGAGGTGGCCAAGGGCGGGGCGATGGCCGGGGTGAAGGTCTCGGTCGAGGGCGCCGAGCTGACCGCCGCGATCACCGCCGACGCCGCCGACGAGCTCGGCCTGCGGGCCGGCTCCCCGGTGGTGGCGCTGATCAAGTCGACCGAGGTCTCGCTCGCCTCCGCCTGACGCCCTTCCCCCGCCCGGTACCGCCGCACGGCGGCGGTACCGGCTGGGGCGACCGCCTCAGCGCAGTTCGCCCGCCAGCAGGCCCATGGTGAACATGTCGTACCACTCGCCGTCCCGGCGGAAGACCTGGCGCAGCCGGCCCTCCCGCACGAAGCCCAGCTTCCCGTAGAGGTGGACCGCGGCGTGGTTCTCGGTGACCACGGTCAGCTGGATCTTGTGCAGCCGCATCTGCTGAAAGCCGTACCGGCACATGGTGCGCATCGCGTCCTGGGCGTAGCCCTGCCCCCAGGCGTCCTTCTCGCCGAGGTAGACGTCGATCTCGGCGATCCCGGTCTCCGGTTCGGCGCCGTGCAGGCGCACCAGGCCGAGCAGGCGGGCGTCGGCCGCGGCCTCGACGCCGTAGAGGACGTCCTGAAAGCTGTTGCGGGCACGCTCGGCCAGCGAGGCGGCGACCCGGGCGAGGGTCTGGCGGTAGCCGTCCTGCATCCAGCGCATCACCTCCGGGTCGCTGTTCCAGCGCCACAGCGCCTCGGCGTCCGACGGTTCCATCGGGCGCAGCCGCACCAGCTCTCCCGGTATCACGGGCCCTCCTCGGGGTTCGGTCCGGCGGGTGCCCGCGGGGCCGCGGAGGTGCCGGTCGTCCGGGCCACCCAACACCGGGCGGCTCCCGCGCTCAACCGGCTTGCCGGCGGGCCCGCCGGGCGTCGGCCGGGCCGGGGGCCGCTCACGCCAGCGGGCCGACCCAGACCTCGGTGATGCCGCTGATGTAGCGGGCGCCGCAGTGGTCCGAGGGGACCACCAGCTGCGGGCCGGTCCGGTCGAGCGGGGCGCCGTCGATGCTGGTGGCCAGCAGGATCTGCTGCCCGCCGAAGTCCGGGTCGATCTCCGCCCAGGACAGCACGGCCCGGTGGCCGTCCGCCCCGGTGACGGTGAGCAGGAAGCCGAGCCGCTGCTTGCGGCCGGTGAAGTCGATCCGCGGCCGGGCGGCCCGCAGCACGTCCCAGAGCATGGGGCCTTCGAAGCCGTGGCGCCGGACGCCGCTGCCGAGGCAGTCGAAGCTGACCTCGATCCGGTGGGAGGGCAGCTCGCGCAGCTCGGCGACGGTCAGCCGGAGCGGCTCGGCGAGGCTGCCGTGCAGATGGACGGTGGCCGGGCGGTTGGGGGCTGCGGCAGGACTGCTCATCGGCGCGTTCCCTCCCGGGCCGCACCGCTGCGGCCCGGGAGGGGAGGTACCCGGGTGCGCACGCGGGTACCCGTGTGTGGGTGAACTTTCACTCGCAGCTGCGATGAAGAACCACCCGGCAGCCTGGCAACCGCTGCCTCGACCGGCCCTCGGGCGAACGGTCCGGTGAGGGGTCCGGACGCACCCCCGAGGGGCCGGTGCCCCGATTCAAGCACCGGCGCAACTGGCCGGACGACTGGTGCCGAGCACCAGGTCACAGGGGGTTCCCTGGATGATCGAACAAGGTGTCGCTGCACCTTGCTACCTTGCATTTACGATGCCTGTGCGCACCTGCCCCTCGCTTTCGCCATGGGAGGCGGTGGACGGGTCCGGCGCGGAGCACAAGGAGCGAGACATGATCGTCGGGGATCTGCTGGAGCTGGACAGCCTGCACATCGGTGTCGCCTGGGCCACCCCCGAGCTGCTGGGCCGCCAGGTCACCGGCGTGACCTCCACCGACCTCCAGGACCCGGCCCGCTACCTGCAGCCCGGCGAGCTGGTGCTGACCGGCCTGGTGTGGTGGCGCCCCGGCGACGCCGCCGCCGCGGTCCGCTTCGCGACCTCGCTGCGCAGCGCCGAGGTGGCCGGGCTGCTGGCCGGCGAGGGCACCCACGGCACCGTGCCCGAGGCGCTGGTGAGCGCCTGCCGCACGCACGGCATACCGCTGCTCTCGGTGCCGCCCGGCACCAGTTTCCGGGCCGTCACGGACCGGATCTACCTGCGGCTGTGGGGTGATCTGCAGGCCCGCTCGCAGGGGGTGGCGGCGGTGCCGGACGCGGTCCGCCGGGAGCTGGTCGGGATGATGCACTCCGACGCGCCGCTGACCGGCCTGCTCGGCCACGCGGTGGCCCGGCTCGGACTGCCCGACTGCTCGATCCTCACCGGTGGCGGCCGGGTCCTGGCGGCCTCGGCGGAGGGCGGCGGGAGCCGGGCCAGTGTCCAGGTCGGCCCGCCCGGCGACTCGCCGTTCGACGGCTGGGTGCTGCAGCCGCACACCGAGCCGACGCCCGCCGCGGCGACCGTGCTGCACGGCCTGGCCGACCTGCTGGCACCGCTCGCCACCCGGGCCCGGGCCACCGCCGCCGCCCAGCGGCAGACCGCCGCGCGGGTGCTGGACCTGCTGCAGCACGACGGTCCGGGGCTGGCCGACACGCTCGGCGCCTGCGGGCTGCCGGACGGTGCGCCGCTGACCCCGGTCACGGTCCGGATCGAGGGCGGCTCGACGGTGTGGGCGGCGGCCGCGCTCGCGGACGCCCTGCACCGGCTGGGGGCGCCGTTCGCGGCGGCGCCGTACGGGCCGGGCGACCCGGGGGGCGCGGCCGGGCAGGTCCCGGTGGGCCAGGGCGGCCCGGCCGGGGCGCACGGGACGGTCGGCGCGGTCGGCCTGGTGGCGGCGCCCGCGGACCGGGTGACCGCCGCGCTGCGGGAGGCCTGGCCGGCCATGCAGGCCAGGCTGACGGCCCGGCAGCTGCTGCGGGCGGGCGTGGGCCCGTGCGTGCCGCCGGAGGCCGGCGCGCTGCGCGGGGCGCTGGTGCAGGCCGGGTACGCGCTGGACTCGCGGGTCGGCGGCGCGGTCGGCAGCAGTGGCGAACTCGGCTCGCTGGCGGCCCTGTTGCGGGGTATCCCGGCGGAGGTCACGGCCGCGTTCCACGCCCGGCTGCTGGCCCCGCTGGCCGAGCACGACCGGCAGAACGGCGTGTCGCTGCTGGGCACCCTGGGCACCTTCCTCGACCACGACGGCTCCTGGTCGCGGACCGCCGAGGCGCTGCACATCCACGTCAACACGGTGCACTACCGGATCCGCCGGATCGAGGAGCTGACCGGGCGCAGCCTGGCGCGACTGGAGGACCGGATGGACCTGCGGGCCGCGCTGCTGTGCGCGCCGCCGGCGCCGGCCCGCTGAGCCGCCCGGCGGCGGGCGCCGGGGGCCGGCGGTGCGTCAGACCGGTTCCTCCAGGCCGGTGAGGAGGGCGGCGATGTCCAGGCCGACCTCCAGGTACTGCACGAACACCTCGTTGTTCAGGGCCCAGGGCGAGCGGCCGCGCCGGACCAGGCCGACCGCCTCGGGGACGCCGTGGCCGAGCAGGCGCAGGGTCTCGGCGGCCACCAGGCCCGAGCGGTTGTAGCCGGAGTGGCAGCGCACCAGGGTGGTGCGGCCGCCCCGGACGGCGTCGGCGGCGAGCGCCGCGAGTTCGCGCACCCGGGCCAGCTCGCGTGAGCCGAGCGGTGCGTCGGGCATCTCGCCGAGGTGGTGCTCGACCCCGGGGGCGGGCCCGTGGCCGGGCCGGACGAACAGGCTGAGCACCAGGTCGAACTCGTCCTCGACCACGACCGGCCGCATCTCGCCCGCCGGGTCGAACCAGTAGTGGCCGCCCATCCACAGGCCGGGCCGGATCTCGCTCCACGGTGCCCGGGGCGGCTGGATGTCGCGGTCTCGCTGCCGGGTCCTCATGGTCCGTCCGCCCTCTCGCCGCGGGTCGCCCGTGGTGACGGGCCGTCCGCCGGGGTCAACGCCGCGGTGACCACCCTGGTTCCCGGCGGGGCACGCCGCAAGGCCCGTACGGGGCCGGGGAGGTGGGCGCGGGCCGGGTCAGCGGTCGGTGGAGCGCAGCCGGTCGGTGACGGTGCCGAGGCTGTCGGCGAGGGCGGCGAGCTGGTCGGGGGTGAGGACGTCGATCAGGGCCTCGCGGACCGCGGCGACGTGGCCGGGGGCGGCGGCCCGCAGCGTCTCCCAGCCGGCGTCGGTGATCTCCGCGAAGACGCCGCGGACGTCGCTGGCGCAGGACCGGCGGCCGACCAGCCCGGCCTTCTCCAGCTGGGTGACCTGGTAGGTCAGGCCGCTCTTGGAGGTGACCAGCCGGTCGGCGAGGTCGGTCATCCGCAGGGACCCGCCGGGGGCGGCGGAGAGCTGGACCAGGATCTCGTACTGCGTGTGCGAGAGTCCGGCGTCCTCCTTGAGCTGGCGTTCGAGGTGGCGGGCGACCAGGTTGGTGGCCGCGACGAACCCGCGCCAGGCGGCCATCTCGCGCTCGTTCAGCCATCGGGGTTCGTCCATGACTGCATCGTACTCTGTTGTTCAAATTCGAACTCGGGTGTACCTTCGGGACCATAAGGTTCAAATTTGAACCATCGGACGCGGAACCACCGCCCGCCGCCCCGCCACCGCCGGAGGAGAACCCCGATGAGCACCGCCACCCCCGGGCGCATGCCCGCGCTCTACCTCTCGCACGGCGCGCCGCCGCTCGCCGACGACCCCCTGTGGCCCGGCCAGCTGGCCGCCTGGTCGGCCGCCCTCCCCCGGCCGACGGCCGTCCTGATGGTCTCCGCCCACTGGGAGGAGGCCCCGCTCGCGCTCGGCGCCACCACGGCCACCCCGCTGGTGTACGACTTCTGGGGCTTCCCCGAGCGGTACTACCGGGTGACCTACGCCGCCCCCGGCGCCCCCGCGCTCGCCGACAGCGTCCGCAAACTGCTGCGCACCGCCGGCACCCCCGTCCAGGACATCCCCGACCGGGGCCTGGACCACGGCGCGTACGTGCCGCTGGTGGAGATGTTCCCGGCGGCGGACGTCCCGGTGCTGCAGCTCTCGCTGCCGACCCTCGACCCGCGGCGGCTGATGGAGATCGGCCGCCGACTCGCCCCGCTGCGCGACGAGGGCGTGCTGATCGTCGGCAGCGGCTTCTTCACCCACAACCTGCGGGCGCTCAGCACGGACGGCCGGGTCACCTCGGTGATGGCGGAGTTCGACGACTGGGGCCGCCGCGCCCTCGACGCCCAGGACCTCGACGCGCTGCTCGACTTCGAGCACAAGGCCCCCGCCGGGCGCCTCGCCCACCCGCGCACCGAGCACTTCGCCCCGCTCTTCGTCACCCTCGGCGCCGGCGAGGCCGACCTCGGCAGCCAGCGCAGCGTGATCGACGGCTTCTGGATGGGCCTGGCGAAGCGCTCGGTCCAGCTCGGCGGCTGAGCGGCCCGGACGGACCGCAGGGGCGGGCCCGGCGGCCGGGCGAGTGGTCCCTTCGGGTCATACCCCCGATCGGGGGTGTCCGCGGCCCGGACCGGACGGGCAGAGTGACGGCATGCAGACTCCACTCTCCGTGCTGGACTTCCTCCACCGCGCCGAGCAGGTCTACGGCGACCGGGTCGGGATCGTCGACGAACCCGACCAGCCGGCCGCCTCCTGGGGCGAGGTCACCTACCGTCGGACGGCCGAACTGGCCCGCGCCCAGGCCGCCGGGCTGGACCGGCTCGGGGTGGGCCCGGGCGAGCGGGTGGCGATCGTGTCGCACAACTCGGCCCGCCTGATGACCTCGCTGTTCGGGGTGAGCGGCTACGGCCGGGTGCTGGTACCGGTCAACTTCCGGCTGAAGGCGGAGGAGGTCGCGTACATCGTCGAGCAGAGCGGCGCGTCCGTCCTGCTGGTCGACCCGGAGCTGGACGAGGCGCTGAGCGGGATCGCGGTCCGGCACCGCTTCGTGCTGGGCGCGCAGAGCGACGCCCTGCTGTACGACTTCGACCGGGAACCGGTCCCGTACCAGGTCGCCGAGTCGGACACCGCGACGATCAACTACACCAGCGGGACGACCGCGCGCCCCAAGGGCGTCCAGCTGACGCACCGCAACCTCTGGCTCAACGCCGTCCTGATGGGCCTGCACTTCGGCGCGAGCGACCGCGACGTCTACCTGCACACCCTGCCGATGTTCCACGCCAACGGCTGGGGCATGCCGTTCGCCCTGACCGGGCTCGGCGCCCGGCACGTGGTGCTGCGCAAGGTGGACGGCGCGGAGATCCTGCGGCGGGTCGAACGGCACGGGGTGACCTTCCTGTCCGGGGCGCCCGCGGTGGCCGCGATGGTGCTGGACGCGGCGGCGGAGTGGGACGGACCGGTCCCCGGCCGGGACCGGGTGCGGATGATCGTGGCCGGCGCTCCCCCGCCCACCTCGATGGTGCAGCGCATCGAGAGCGAGCTGGGCTGGGAGTTCATGCAGATCTACGGGCTGACCGAGACCTCCCCGCTGGTGACGGCCAACCGCACCCGGGCCGAGTGGGACGACCTGCCGCCCGCCGAACGGGCCGAGCGGCTGGTCCAGGCGGGCGCGCCCGCGCTCGGCAGCCAGGTGCGGGTGGACGGCCAGGGCGAGGTGCTGGTGCGCTCCAACGTCGTCCTGGAGGGCTACTGGCAGCAGCCCGACGCCACCCGCGAGGCGATCCGCGACGGCTGGTTCCACACCGGCGACGGCGGCACCCTGACCGACGGCTATCTGTCCATCTCGGACCGCAAGAAGGACGTCATCATCTCCGGCGGGGAGAACGTCTCCTCGATCGAGGTGGAGGACTGCCTCTACGGCCACCCGGCGGTCGCCGAGGCCGCGGTGATCGGCGTGCCCGACGAGAAGTGGGGCGAGACGGTCAAGGCCCTGGTGGTGCTCCGCGAGGGCCGGACCGCGGACGAGGCCGAGCTGATCGCGCACTGCAAGCAGCGGCTGGCCGGCTACAAGGCGCCCACCTCGGTGGAGATCCGGGACTCGCTCGCCCGGACGGCCACCGGCAAGCTGCAGAAGTTCCGGCTGCGCGAACCGTACTGGCAGGGGCGCGACCGCCAGGTCAACTGAGGCCGGGCCGGCGGTCAGCCGGCCAGGCCGACGTCGCGGGCGGCGAGGGCGAGTTCGACCCGGTTGCGGACGCCGAGCTTGTGCATGGCGCTCTTCAGGTAGCCGGTGACGGTGTTGCTGGTCAGACCGAGGTGGCCGGCGATCTCCGGGTTGGTCCGGCCGGTCGCCGCCCACCGGATCACCTCCCGCTCGCGCGGCGTCAGCCGGACCGGCACCACCACCGGGTCCGGGGCCTCGCACCACGCGGCGGCCCCGGCCAGCGCCCGGGTGGCCGCGGCCGCCAGCCGGGCGACCGCACCGATCCGCACGTCACCGAGCGGGACCACCGCCCGCAGCGAGGCGTACACCACGCCGTGCACGGCCCGGCCCTGCACCAGCGGCACGGTCAGCATGGTGTACAGGTCCTCGGCGCAGACGGCGGCGTCGTACTGGTGCGAAATGGTGGTGGCGGCCCGGTAGTCGGGCACCCAGGTGGGTGTCAGCTCGGCCAGCGCACGGCCGCCGAGCCCGGTGCCGACCGGCACGTCCAGGCCGTGCAGCAGCTCGGCCCTGGTCCCGGACCAGTGCCGCAGGACCATCCGGCCCGGCCGCTCGGGCCGGTCCGGGACACCGACCAGGCCGACGTCGGCGCCGCACTCGTCGACCACCCGCCGGGCCAGATCACCGAGCACGGCCTGCCGGACCAGTTCGGCGGCCCGGGCGTCGACCTCGCACGCCCGGGTAGGAATGGACTCCATCGCCGCGGTCACCGGGCGATTGTCACACGGGTCACGGGAGTTGGGGAGTCCCGCGGACCATCCACCCACCCACCGAGGAGCACCCGGGATGACACCGCTGGACACCCTGCTGGCCGACCTGCGGGCGGAGAGCACCGAACTCGACGCACTGGTCGCCGGACTCGACGCGGACGGGCTGGCCACCCCGACCCCGGCCGTCGGCTGGACCATCGCGCACCAGCTCTCCCACCTCGCCTGGACGGACCGCTGGTCGCTGCTGGCGGCCACCGACCCCGAGGAGTTCGGACCGGCCGTGCAGCGCGGGTTCACGGCCGGCTACGACGCCGTCGACGAGGGCGCCGCCGAAGGCGTCGGCGAGGACCCGGCGAAGCTGCTCGGCCGCTGGCGGGACGGCCGCGAGCGGCTGGCCGCCGCACTGGCCCGGGTGCCCGCCGACGTCAAGCTGCCGTGGTTCGGGCCGCCGATGAAGGCGCCGTCGATGGCCACCGCCCGGCTGATGGAGACCTGGGCGCACGGACAGGACGTCGCGGACGCCCTCGGCGTCGTCCGGGAGCCGGGCGACCGGCTGCGGCACGTCGCCCACCTCGGGGTGCGCACCATGGGGTTCGCGCTGTCGCTGCACGGCCTGCCCGCGGACCGGCCGGTCCGGGTCGAGCTGGTCACGCCCTCCGGCGAACCGTGGACCTGGGGGCCGCCGGACGCGGCGGACCGGATCAGCGGCCCGGCGCTGGACTTCTGCCTGCTGGTCACCCAGCGGCGCCACCCGGACGACCTGGCGCTCACCGCCGTCGGCCCGACCGCCCGCGCCTGGCTGCCGGTCGCCCAGACCTTCGCCGGCCCGCCCGGCGCGGGGCGCGCACCACAGGGGTGACGGACCCTCGGCGCCCACCCGGTTCGCCGGTCCCGCCCCGACTGCTCTACGCTCCGTCTCCGACTGATCACTCGGTGGCGCCCGCAGGCCCACCCGGGCGGAGGGTGGCACGGATGTCGGGGATCGACGTGGTGCGGGAGTCGGCCCGGGCCGGCCGGATGGTGCTGTTCGAGGAGTCGGCGCGCGACGGCGCGCAGGCCAAGACCCTGATGAGCGCGGAGTTCCGGGTGCGCCTGGCCCGCGCACAGGGCGCGGTGTTCGGTGCGGACGGGCCCCGGCACGTGGTGTTCGCGGCCGGCTTCCCGTCGGTGTGCGCCCAGGAGTACGAGGCGACCCGGCGGGTCGCGCTGGAGGCCGAGGGGTCGGTGAGCCCGTCGGCGGTCTGCCGGGGCACCGAGCAGGACGTCCGGCTGGCGCTGTCGGCGGTGCGGGGCGCGGCGCACGCCCGGGTGATGGTGATCGTCGCCGCCTCGGAGGCGACCGCCCGGGCGCTGGTGCACCGCGGTGCGCGGGAGGCGCTGGCCGACGGTCTCGACCTGGTCAAGTCGGCGGTCGACCGGGCCGACGGGGTGGCCGTGGACGTCTGCCTGGTCGACGCGCCGCGGGCGGACCCCGGCCTGGTCGCCGCGTACGCGGGGACGATGACCGCCGCGGGCGCCGGGACGGTGGTGCTGGCCGACACCGTCGGGGACCTGCTGCCCGGCCGGGCCCGCGCGCTGTTCGCCCGGGTGGCGGCCGGGGCCGGCCCGGACCCGGTACTGGTCTCCCACCTGCACAACGACCTCGGCCTGGGCCTCGCCAACACCCTCGCCGCGCTGGAGAGCGGGGTACGGGTCGCGGCCTGCTCCTGGCTCGGGATGGCCGAACGCAGCGGGATGGTGGCGACCGAGCAGCTGCTCTTCCTGCTCGCCCACGACCCCGCCAAGGCCGAGGCGGTCCTCGGCACCGGTTGCCGGCCCTGGTGGAGCACCCCCGACCTGACCCGGCTGCCGGGCATCGCCCGGATGGTCTCGGCCGAGACCGGTGTCCCCCTCACGGTCACCACCCCGATCGTGGGCACCGGCGTGGGCACCATCTCCACCGGCACGCCGTTCACCCACCCCGCGACCTTCCAGCCGTACGACCCGGAACGCCTGCTCGGCGTACGGCCGACCGTGGTCCTCACCCAGCTCGCCAGCGGGCGGGTGGTCCGGGCCGTGGCCGACCGCCTCGGTCACCGGCTCGACCGGGAGGCGACCGCGGCCGCCCTGGCCTGGGTGAAGGACCGCGCCTACCGGGACAACCGGGCCGTCGTCCCGGATGCCGACTTCGCCGCCTACCTGGACGGCCTGACCGCCGCCCGCCGACCGACCGGAGCCGCCCCCGATGCCCGACCCTGACCTGCCCGGCGCCGCCGCCGTCCGCCGCGCCCTGGCCGGTGGCCGCGCCGCCATCCTGCCCAACCCGAGCCCGTTGACGTACGTCGTCGCGGCCGGTGCCCCGCACACCGTGAACGCCGCCAAGGGACGTCCGGCGGAGCAGGAGGTCGCCGCCTGGGTGCACGCCGACACCGCCTGGCAGGACCTGGTGCCGGCCCTCGACCTGGCGCCCGGGGCCGTCCGGTCGGCCACCCTGCTGCTGCGCCGCCACCTGGTGACACTGCTCGTCCCGCTGCGCGCGGGCGCCGCGGCGCCCGGCTGGATCGCCCCGGCCGTCCGCGACGGCCACGCCCTGCTGTTCGGTGCCCGGTGGGCGCCGCTGGCCGGACTGCTCGCGGACCACCCCCGGCTGTACGTCAGCAGCGCCAACCGCACCGGCCGGTCCCCGGCCGCGACCGCCGCCGAGGCCGCGGCGATGTTCGGAGACCACGCCCCGGTGCTCGACGGCGACGCACTGCGCGACCCCGGCCGCCCGCACGCCGCGACCACCATGCTGCGGATCGCCGCGGACGGACGGCCGGAGCTCGTCCGGCGGGGCGCGCAGGACGCGGCGCACGGCCCCGACCCGGCCGCCTACCTGCGGTGGCTGGGCGGCCCGGCGGCCGGCCTCGGGCAGGGCCGGGCGGGTGTGCCAGAGTGACCCGATGAAGACGATCGGGCTGCTCGGCGGCATGAGCTGGGAATCCACGGCGGAGTACTACCGCCTGCTGAACGTGCTGACGCGGGAGCGCCTGGGCGGCCTGCACTCGGCGAAGTGCGTGCTGTACTCGGTCGACTTCGCGGAGATCGAGCGGCTGCAGGCGGCCGGGCGGTGGGAGGAGGCGGGCGAGGTGCTCGCCGGGGCCGCGAAGTCGCTGGAGGCGGCCGGCGCGGACCTGCTGCTGATCTGCACCAACACCATGCACAAGGTGGCCGGCCAGGTCGCGGCGGCGGTGTCGGTGCCGCTGCTGCACCTGGCGGACACCACCGCCGAGGCGGTGCTGGCGGCCGGGCCGCGGAGGGTCGGGCTGCTGGGTACGGCGTTCACCATGGAGCAGGACTTCTACCGGGACCGGCTGGCCGGCCACGGCCTCGAGGTGCTGGTCCCGGACGCGGCCGGCCGGGCCGAGGTGCACCGGGTGATCTACGAGGAGCTGTGCCGGGGCATCGTCCGGGAGGAGTCCAGGGACGCGTACCGGCGGGTGATCGCGGACCTGGTGGCGGCCGGGGCGGAGGGCATCGTGCTGGGCTGCACCGAGATCGAGCTGCTGATCGGGCCGGAGCACAGCCCGGTGCCGGTGTTCCCGACCACCAGCCTGCACGCCCGGGCCGCCGTGGAGCGCGCGCTGGCGGACTGACGGGGACGGGGGGTACCGGGGTCCGGGAGCCGCCTGCGGCGCGGGCCGGGGCGGACGCGCCGCCTCGGCCCGGCCGCGCGCCGGGCGCGGGGCGGTGGGACTGGTCCACCGGAGTGGTGCGCGGGCCGTCGGGGTGTGACACGGCGTGCGCCGGTGAGAAACCCGGGGACCGACCGTACCAAGGAAGGACCGCCCATGATCGTCTCGATCTCCGCCGTCGTCTTCTTCGGTGTCCTGCTCGTCTTCCTGCTCCGTGCCCAGCGGTCCACCGTCCCCACCGCGCTGGTCGCCGTCGCGTTCGGCTTCCTGCTGGCCTCCACCGGGGTGGCCCCGACCGTCAACGGCATGCTGCTGAGCCTCGCCCAGGCGGCCCACTGGAACGCCCGCTGACGGCCCCCGCCCGCGGCCGTTCACGCCCCGATCCACAGCGGGACCAGCCGGGTGGCCACCAGGTTGGTGGCGCCGTGGTCGCGTTCGACCTGGCCGTGCACCAGCAGCCCGGCGCGGTCGAGGGCGGTGCGGCGCTGGGACTCCCAGACCGGGCGGCTGCAGATCACGTTGATCAGGCCGGTCTCGTCCTCCAGGCTGAGGAAGAGCACTCCGCCCGCCGTGGGAGGCCGCTGGCGGTGCGTCACCAGACCGCCCACCATCACCTGGGTGTGCGGAGCGGCGGCGTGCAGTTCGGCGGCGGTGAGCGCGCCGGCCCGGTGCAGGACGGCCCGCAGGTGCTGCATCGGGTGGCTGGTGGCGGACGCACCGGTGGCCCACAGGTCGGCGATGGTCTCCTCGACCGGGGTCATCGCGGGCAGCGCGGGCGCGGTGCCGCCGGGCGCGGTGCCGGGGATGGTGCCCGGGTCGGTGGCGGCGTACACCCCGGCCAGCCACAGGGCCTGACGCCGGCCCAGTCCGAAGCAGCCGAAGGCGCCGGCGGTGGCCAGCGCCTCCAGCAGCGGCGCGGACAGCGCGCTGCGGCGGGCGAAGTCCTCCAGGTCCGCGTACGGCTGCCCGGCGGCGACCGCCTCGGCCTGCGCCGGGCCGAGCCCCCGGACGGTCCCCAGGCCGAGCCGGATCGCGGGCTGCGGTTTGCCCGCGGTGAGCGGCGGCGGGGCGGAGGGCTCCGGCCCGGGTTCCAGGGTCGGCCCGGCCGCACTGGCGTTGACGTCGACCCCGCGCACCCGCACGCCGTGCCGGCGGACGTCGGCGATCAGGCTGAGCGGCGAGTAGAAGCCCATCGGCTGGTTGGCCAGCAGGGCGCAGGTGAACGCGGCCGGGTAGTGGTACTTGAGCCAGGCGCTGATGTAGACCAGGTGGGCGAAGCTGATCGCGTGCGACTCCGGGAAGCCGTAGTTGGAGAAGGCCTCGATCTTGGTGTAGACGTCCTCGGCGACCTCCGGCGGGATGCCGCGCGCGGCCATCCCCGCCAGCAGCCGGGTGCGCAGTTCGGCGACCCGCTGGTGGGAGCGTTTGGCGCCCATCGCCTGGCGCAGCCGGTCGGCCTCGGCGGGGCTGAACCCGGCGCAGTCGATGGCGAGCTGCATCATCTGCTCCTGGAACAGCGGCACCCCGAGGGTCTTGCCGAGGGACTTCTCCATCAGCGGGTGCGGGCAGTCGGCGGCCTCCACGCCGTCCCGGCGGCGCAGGTACGGGTGGACCGAGCCGCCCTGGATCGGGCCGGGGCGGATCAGCGCGACCTCGACCACCAGGTCGTAGAACTCGCGCGGGCGCAGCCGGGGCAGGGTGGCCATCTGGGCGCGTGACTCGACCTGGAACAGGCCGACCGTGTCGGCCCGGCAGAGCATCTCGTACACCTGCGGGTCGTCGGGCGGGACGCCGGCCAGGTCGTAGCGGTCGCCGTGGTGCTCGGCGATCAGGTCGCAGGCGTCGTGCAGGGCGGCGAGCATGCCGAGGCCGAGCAGGTCGATCTTGACCAGGCCGGCGCCGGCGGTGGACTCCTTGTCCCACTGGAGCACCGAGCGGCCCGGCATCCGGGCCCACTCGACCGGGCAGACCTCGCCGATCGGCTCCCGGGTGAGCACCATCCCGCCGGAGTGGATGCCCAGGTGTCTGGGCAGGCCGTGCAGTTGCTGCCCGAGGTCGAGCACGTCGGCGGGGATGACGGCGTCCGGGGCGGGGGTGGAGTGGAAGTCGACCTGCCGGGTGAAGGCCTCGACCTGGCCCATCGGGTAGCCGAGCACCCGGGCCGCGTCGCGCAGGGCCAGCCGGGGGCGGTAGGTGATCACGTTGGCGACCTGGGCGGCGTGCTCGCGCCCGTAGCGGCGGTAGACGTACTGGATGACCTCCTCGCGGCGGCGGTTCTCGATGTCGAGGTCGATGTCGGGCGGGCCGTCGCGTTCCAGGCTGAGGAAGCGTTCGAACAGCAGGCCGTAGTGGACCGGGTCGACGGCGGTGATCCCGAGGGCGTAGCAGACGGCGGAGTTGGCGGCCGAGCCGCGGCCCTGGCACCAGATGTCCTGCTCGCGGCAGAACTCGACGATGTCGTGGACGATCAGGAAGTACCCGGCCAGGTCGAGCTCTTCGATCACGTCGAGCTCGCGGGCCAGCTGCCGGAGGGCGGGCCGGTTGCCCGCGCCGAAGCGCGCCGGTCCGGCGGCGGCCACCAGGTCGCGCAGGTGGCCGGCCTCGGTGCCGCCGTCGGGGACGGGGAAGCCGGGGAGTTCGGGTTTCAGGCCGCCGAAGTCGAACGCGCAGGCCCGGCCGAGTTCGGCGGTGGCCTCCCGGACGCCCGGGAAGCGGGCCAGCCGGGCGGCCATCTCGCGGCCGGAGCGCAGGTGGGCGGTGCCGGCGGCGAAGGTCCAGCCGGCCGCGTCCTGGAGGGTGCGGCGGTCGTGCAGGGCGGCCAGGCTCTGGGCCAGCCGGGCCTGGGCGGGGGCGGCGTGGTGGACGTTGTTGGAGGCGACGGCCGGAAGTCCGGTCCGGGCGGCGAGGGCGGCCAGCCGGTCGTTGCGCGGGTCGTCGCCGGGCAGCCGCTGGTCGGTCAGCTCGACGAAGACGTTGTCCCGGCCGAAGGTCTCGGCCAGCGCGCGCAGTTCGCGTTCGGCCGCGTCCTCGCCGGTCCCGGCCAGCGCGCGGCGGACCCGGCCCTTGCGGCAGCCGCTGAGGACCGCCCAGTGCCCGCCGTGCGCCTCGGCGAGCTCGTCGGCCCGGTACGCGGGGCGGTTCTTGGCGCCGCCCCTGAGCTGGGCGGCGCTGATCACGGCGGAGAGCCGGCGGTACCCCTCGGGGTCGCGGGCGAGCACCAGCAGGTGTTCGTCCGGGCCCAGCGAGAGTTCGGCCCCGAAGACCGTGGCCAGGCCGGTCCCCTTCGCGGCGGCGGCCAGCCGGACCACCCCGTACAGACCGTCGTGGTCGGTCAGGCCGAGGGTCTCGATCCCGAGCCGGACCGCCTCCTCGGCCAGCGCCTCGGGGTCGCTGGCACCGTCCAGGAAGCTGAAGGCGGAGTGGGTGTGCAGTTCGGCCCACGGGACGGTGTCCCCGGGGCGGTGCCCTGCCTGCGGCGGCGGGGCGGGTGGCGGGGCGGACGGCTGCGGGCCCGGTGCTGGGCGGCGCAGCGGCAGGACGTTGCCGTCGGCCGCGCCGGTCATCCGGCGCTGCAGTTCGCTCCAGGGGAGCGTGGGGTGGCTGGTGAATCCCATCGCGGGTGGTGCTCCGTCGTCGTCTCGGGGTGGTCCGGTGCCGCTCGCCCCCCGGCAGCGGGCGGATGTCAGTCGTAGGCGCCCTCCAGGTACCAGCGCCCGCCCTCCACGGTGAGCAGCAGCGCCCGGCCGTCCGCGACCTCGATCTGGAAGCGGGCCCGGCGCCGCGCCCGGGCCTGGTCCCACCAGTACTCGACGGCCGGCCAGGGGCCGGTCCAGGCGGTCACCGGGAGGGGGCGGCCGGCCAGGCGCAGCCGGGCCGGTGCGGCGGACACCTCGGCCCGGCCGCTGACCGTGACCGGCTGTCCGGCCGCGTCCAGCACCTCCACCGGTACGGGGGTGCGCGGCACCACGGTGGGTGAGGGGTCCTCCAGCCGGCCCGGCCAGGGTGCGGGCGCGCCGGGGCCGTTGGTGCCGGAGGTGCGGGTGGTGCGGGTGGTGCTGGTGGCGCCGGGGCCGGGGGTGCCGGTCGGGCGGGCAGCCGGTGGGGAGGTGCCGGGCGGGGGTGCCTCGCCCCAGGGGGTGCGGGCCACCTGGTCGGCCGGGCCCCGGCCGCCGGCCGGGTCGACCCGGCGCAGCCCCGCGTACCCGAGCAGCGACTGCACCCGGGCGACGGCCCGTTCCACCCGGTCCTCGGCGACGGCCTGGCCCCACAGCGCCAGCTGCCGGCCCCGGTCGGGCACCAGTTCGTCGGGGACCAGCCGCAGCGCGGTGAACCCGGAGGTCACGGCGTCGTCCCCGAAGGTCCCTGCCGACTGCCAGGCCTGCAGCTGCCAGCGGACCCGTTCGGCGAGGGCGGCCGCGGACAGCCGGCCCTCGTGCCGCCAGAGCCGGGCCGCCGACGTGCCGTCGGCGCAGCTCACCTCGACCGAGACCCGGCGGCAGGCCAGGCCGGCCGCGCCGAGCCGGGCGTGCAACTGCTCGGCCAGTCCCCTGGCGACGAACACCAGCGGTTCCGCCAGCCGCTCCGGCGGGTCGAACAGCTGCTCGGCGGTGAGGTCGAGCCCCTCGGGCCGGGGTGCCAGCGGGCGGGCCTCCAGCCCCCGGGCCAGCCGGTGCGCGGCCGTGCCGGTCGGGCCGAAGCGGTCGGCCACGGCGGCGGCGGGCAGCGCGGCGAAGGCCCCGGCGGTCCCGATCCCGAGCCGGGTCAGCAGCTCGGCCAGGTCCGCGTCGCCGAGCGCCGCCACCGGGTACGGGGCCAGGAACTCGGCGGTCCGCCCGTCCGGGACCAGTACCCCGGCCCGGGCCGCGAGCGCGGCCGCGAACAGGCCGTCCGCAACGCCGACGTGGCTGCGCGGCGGCGGGCCGACGGTCTGCCCGGCGCCCGGGCCGACGGGTCCCGGACCCACGGGTCCCGGGCCGGGCCCGACAGCTTCGGGCTCGGCGGGGCCGGGCTCGACGGGGCGCTCGGGGCGGACGGGCTCGGGCTCGGGCTCGGGGCCGGGTGTTCGAACGGGGGCCGGGGGCTCCGGGCCGCGGGCGGGCTCCTCCCAGCCGCGGGCCAGGGTGGCCGCCACCGCCGCGTGCACCTGGGCCGCCAGGGACTCCTCCCCGCCGAAGTAGCGGCCCGGGCCCTTCACCGGGATCGCGCACATGCCCGGACGCAGCACCTCGACCCGGGGGGTGAAGGCCGCCACCGCGGCGATCACCGGTTCGAACCGGCGGGTCTCGGCCTGGGGGTCCCGGTCCCGCAGCCGGAGCCCGGGGCAGAGCCGCTGGGCGAGCCTGAGCCGCTGTCCGCGCCGCACCCCGGCGGTCCGGGCCCCGTCCGAACACGCCAGCACCTTGCCCGCCTCGACCACCGCCACCGGGCCGTCGTCACCGGTGTCCGGGGCGGTGGCGACCACCGGCCAGTCCGGGCACCACACCACCAGGACCCGGGGCGCTCCCGGTTCCCGCCCCCCGGCCGTGACCTGCTGCGTACCGGTCATGTCACACCGCCGCCAGGTCGACCCGCGCCACGGCCGGGGCAGCGACACCGGCAGCGACAGCGATATCGGCAGCGGCACCGGCACCGACACCGCTTGCGGCGATGGCAGCAGCGGCGGTGGCGGCCGGGACGAGGGGCACCACCGGGGCCGGGGCCGGGGTCCGGGCCGGGGCCGTCGCGGGCAGTTCGGCGGCCTCGACCGGCCGGGCGGCGCCGTGCTCGTCCGGCAGCCAGAGCCTGGCGGTACGGGTCCGGTCGGCCGCGCCGCGGCCCTCCGCCGCCACCTCGACCTGCCGGCCGCGCAGTTGGCCGTACCCCTCCCCCAGGCCGAACCAGCGCCCCGAGCGGACGCTCAGCCGCAGCCCCGCGCCGGGCCAGACCCCGGCCACCAGCAGGGCGCAGCCGCCCCGCCGCAGGACGGCGGTCAGCCGGGCCGCCAGCTGCGGGGCGACCGGGCCGGTGGGGCGCAGCAGGATCAGTCCGACCGCGCCGGCCAGCGCGGAGACCACCTCGGGCCAGTGCGGGCCCGGGTCGTCGACGAGCAGCAGCCGGCCCAGGTCCAGCCCGTACCCGGCGGCGGCGGCCAGGCCCAGGTCGGGCAGGCCGATGGTGGCCGCCCAGGCACCGTCCGAGGCCGCGCCGGCGGCCAGGGCCAGCAGCAGGCCGGTGTCACCGCCGTCCACCGAGACCGCCGCGCCGCGCCGCAGCCCGCCGCCGGGCAGCAGCGGGGCCAGGGCCGGCAGGGCGGGCAGCAGGTCCCCGCCGGCCGGGGCCGGTCCCTGCGATACTGAATCGAACATGTGCACGGATTAAGCATCGAACATATATTCGTAGATGTACAAGTCCGTAAATCTGATCGAGCCGCAGATCCACCCCGCCCCCGTACACCGCGTGACATTCACCCCAGCGGCTTGCGGAAGCAGACCGCCTCCGGGTCCCGGTCCAGGGGCGGCCACGGCGGCACCCGCCGGTACCCGGTCCGCTCGTACAGCCGGATCGCGGCCGGCTGACGGATCCCGGTGTCCAGCCGCAGCTCCCGCGCCCCGAGCTCCCGGGCGAGCCGTTCCGCCGCTGCCACCAGCGCCGCGGCCGGCCCGCTCCCCCGCAGGTCAGGCCTGACGTACATCCGTTTGAGCTCCCACACCCCGGGCGCCGCCTCCTGCACCGCGCAGCAGCCGACCGCCACCGGCCCGCACCACGCCGGCAACCCCCGGGCACCCGCGCCCAGCGGCGACGGCACGGCATCCGCCGCCAGGCCGTACAGCGGCACCAGCTCCGCCGTCATCGCACCGACCAGCCCCTCGAAGGCCGGGTCGTCCGCCGCACAGTCCCCGATCCGGTCCATGCCCGGCATTCTTCCGGGAGAATTTCCGACGATCGGTCAATTCATCGAAGTGATAAGCAATTTCGCGCACCATCCCCCGCCGGGTGCGGACGGGCGGGTGCCCGCGCAACGGTCCGGTCACGATCGGCGCCGCCGCACCCGCAACGGCCGTTCGCTCACGCAGGATGGCGGGATGAGGATCTTCGGGGGTGTCCGCCCGGCCGCCGCGGGCGTGCTGGTGCTGGTGCTGGTGCTGGTGGCGGGCTGCGGCAGTACGGTGACCGACCAGCGGGCCGGGACCAGGATCGGTGGCAGCCAGAGCCCGCGCGCCGGCGGCAGCGGGACCCCCATCCCGTTCTGCCCGGCCCCCGAGGCCGGGCCCGCGCCGTCGCCCTGCATCTCGTACAGCGAGGAGCAGCGGTACGCCGACAACCACGCGTACAAGCAGGAGATGCCGCTGTCCGAGTCCGCCCGGGCCGACAACCAGCCCCGCGTCCAGGCCCTGCAGGCGGCCCTGGCCGAGCTGGCCGGCGGCCCGCTGGACGAGGAGGGCCTGCGCCGCGCGACCGCCGAGGCGACCGGCACCGAGCCGGTGACCGTCCACGTCGAGCTGTGGCGCGACCGCAGCTACGCCCAGGTGGTGGTGGAGGCCGGCAGCGGCTGCCTGAAGGGGACGATCAACGAGGGCAGGGTCACCGCCGAGATCACCGGTTTCATCGCCGACGGGGGCTGCGTCCCGGCCGTCGGTCACTGACCCGGCCGGGACGGGGGCCCGCGGCCGGCGGGTTCCCCCGCGACTGTCGGTGGCCGGTGACAGGCTGGCGGGATGAGTGAGCTCCCACCGCAGGACCTGCCGCCGCAGGACGTCGCGCCACAGGACGTCGCGCCGCACGACCTGCCGCCGCAGAACTACGCCCAGGGCTGGGCCGGGGCCGACGACCGCCGGACGCCGCCGCTGGTGGGCGACGAACGCGAGATCCTGACGTCCTTCCTGGACTTCCACCGCGAGACCTTCGCGCTCAAGTGCGCCGGGGTGCCGGCCGGCCGGCTGTCGGAGTACGGGCTGCCGCCGTCCGGGCTGAGCCTGCACGGGCTGCTGCGGCACCTGACGGGGGTGGAGCGGTGGTGGTTCCGGATCCAGTTCGCGGGGGACGACGTGCCGCTGCTGTACTACTCAGACGAGGACCCGGACCAGGACTTCGAGCGCCTCGACGGTGATCCGGAAGCGGCGTTCGCGCTGTGGCGCGAGGAGTGCGAGCGCTCCCGCGCGATCGTCGCCGCCGCGGCCTCGCTGGACGAGACGGGGGTGCACCGGGCGACCGGCGGTCCGGTCTCACTGCGCCGGATCCTGGTGCACCTGATCGCCGAGTACGCCCGGCACAACGGCCACGCCGACCTGCTGCGCGAGCGGATCGACGGCGCGACCGGCTACTGACCGCCCCCGGCCGAACAGCCCCGAGCAGCCACGAGCGGCCCGGAGCGGCCCCGCGCGCTCAGTCCCGGGCTGCGGCCACGAGCAGCGGCGAGTCCGCGTAGCCGGCCGCGAGCCGGGTGAAGCCGGAGGCGAGGACGGCGCGGACGGCGGCGCCGATCCCGGGCAGCGGGTCGCCGGCGGCCAGCCGGATGCGCATCTCCTCGAAGGCGGCAGCCCCGGCGGCGCCGGCCGACCAGGCGAACAGGGCCAGTTCGGCCCGCACCGCCGGGTCGCCGCCGGCTTCGCCGGCCCGTTCGACCAGCAGGTCGAGCAGCATCGCGCGGCGCTCGTCGACGACCGCGAGGTGGAAGCGGTGCAGCGCGGGACTGGCCAGCAGGATCCGTGCGAAGGTCCGGGACGCCTCCTCCTCCTCGGGGGCGAGGACCAGCGCCACGTTGGCGGCGTAGTAGCCGCGCAGCCCCTCGACCAGTTCCGCCCCGGTGCGGGCCGTCACCACGGCCCCCGGGAGGGCTTCGGCGAACTCCTGGCGCCGGCTGAAGAAGATGTCGTCCTTGGACGCGTAGTGGGTGAAGACGGTCGCGGGGGCGACCTCGGCCTCGGCGGCGATCTGGGTCAGCGTGACGCCGTCGAACCCCCGCTCGGCGAACAGTCGGAACGCCGCGTCGGCGATCGACCGGCGGGTCCGCTCCCGTTTCCGCCCGCGCAGCCCGGACCGGACCCCGGCGCCGCCCCCGGCTGCGAGGTCGGACGCGGGGTCGGGCACGGGAGCGGCGGAGGCGGCGGCGGTGGCGGTGGCGGCGGTCGCGGTCATGGGCTCAGAATAATCCACGGCGGCGAAAAAGTAGAGGTGCTACATTTTTGGAGACTCTCCAGAAATCACCCTCCCCGAAGGAGCCCGCGTGGGCACCAGCCCGTCCGCCGTCCGGCCCCCGGCCGGCACCGGCCGCACCCCGTCCCCAGCCCCGCCGGCCGCGCGCCGGCTGTCCACCACCGCCGTCCTGGTGATCGCCTGCGCCGCCCAGTTCATGGTGGTGCTGGACGTCTCGATCGTGAACGTGGCGCTGCCCGCGATGCGCGCCGACCTGCACCTCACCCCGGCCGGCCAGCAGTGGATCGTCAACGCCTACACCCTCGGCTTCGCCGGGCTGCTGCTGCTCGGCGGCCGGCTGGCCGACCTGATCGGGCCGCGGCGGGCGTTCCTGACCGGGCTCGGCGTGTTCACCCTGGCCTCGCTGGCGGGCGGGCTGGCCGACGGGGCCGGCCCGCTGATCGCCGCCCGGGCCGCCCAGGGCGTCGGCGGTGCGGTGCTGGCGCCGGCCACCCTCACCCTGATCATGACCACCTTCACCGAGCCGCGGGCGAGGACCCGGGCGATGGGCGCCTGGAGCGCCGTGATGGCGGCCGGCGGCGCGGCGGGCGCGGTGGTCGGCGGGCTGCTGACCGAGTACGCGGGCTGGCGCTGGGTGCTGTTCGTCAACGTCCCGGTGGGCGTCGCCCTGTTCCTGGCCGCGCTGGCGTACGTCCCGGCCGGGGCCGCCCGGCGCGGCGGCCTGCGCCGGATGGACCTGCCGGGGGCGGCCACCGTCACCGCCGGGCTCACCGCCCTGGTCTACGGGATCATCTCCACCGAGTCGCACGGCTGGGGCTCGCCCGTGGTCTGGGGTCCGCTGGCCGCCGCCGCCCTGCTGCTGGCCGCGTTCACCGCGATCGAGTCCCGGGTCGCCCATCCGCTGGTGCCGCTGGGGATCCTGCGCCGGCGCACCCTGGTGACCGCCAACCTGGTCACCATGCTGGCCGGCGCGGCGATGTTCGCGATGTGGTTCGTGCTCTCGCTCTACTTCCAGCAGGTGCTGGGCTACAGCGCGGTACGGGCCGGGCTGGCCTTCGTCGCCGGGTCCGCGGCGATCATCGCCGGCTCGCAGATCGCCACCCGGACCATCACCCGGACCGGTCCGCGCCCGCTGCTGGTGGCCGGGACCCTGACCAGCACCGTCGGGTTCGTCTGGCTGTCGCGCTTCACCCCGGACGGCGGCTACCTGACGGACGTGCTCGGCCCGTTCGTGCTGTGCACGCTCGGCATGGGCCTGTCGATGATGCCGGCCACCGTCGCCGCCACCGGCGGGGTCCCGCGCGAGGAGGCCGGGCTGGCGTCCGGGCTGGCCAACACCTTCCGCCAGGTCGGCGGCGCGGTCGGCCTGGCCGTCCTGGCCACCGTCGCCTCGCACACCACGGCCGCCCGCCTCGCGGAGGGCGGGGCGGCCGTCCCGCAGGCGCTGACGGCGGGCTTCGGGCGCGCCCTGCTGGTGGGCGCCCTGTTCACCGCCTGCGCGCTGCTCGGGGCGCTCACCCTCCCCACCCGGCGCGCCACCGCCGCGAAGGCGGCGGACACCCCCGCCTGAGCCCGGCCCGAGCCGGGCCCGGGCGGGGCCCGACCCCCGCCCGACCCGTCCGGCCGCACCGCCGCCCACCGTGTTGACGTGCGCACCGGCCGTCCCTGCGCGCTGTCTTGACGAACCGTCACCGTTGACCAAGCCTGGTCAAGTACCCTCAGCCAGGAGGTCAACGGTGACCGAGCAGCCGTCCCACGCCCGCGGCGGTACCGAGGTCCCGCTGCTCTCCGAGACGATCGGCGAGCGGCTGGACCACGCCGTCGCGGTGTTCCCCGACCGCGAGGCCCTGGTCGACGTCCCCAGCGGCCGGCGCTGGACGTACACCGCGCTGGCCCGGGACGTCGACCGCCTCGCCCGCGGCCTGCGGGCCCGGGGGGTGGCCAAGGGCGACCGGGTCGGCATCTGGGCCGCCAACTGCCCGGAGTGGGTCCTGGTCCAGTACGCCACCGCCCGGCTCGGCGCCGTCCTGGTCACCGTCAACCCGGCCTACCGGACCCACGAGCTCGCCTACGCGCTGAACCGCTCCGGGGTCTCGCTGCTGGTCGCCCTGGCCGACGAACGCGGCCCCGGAGCGGCGGCCGGCCGCGGCGGAGACCAGCACGGAATGGTCGCCGAGATCCGCGGGCGGTGTCCCGGGCTGCGCGAGACCCTGTGGATCGGCGAGGACCCCTGGCACCGGCTGGACGGCCCCGACGGTGACTTCCCCCGGCTGCACCCCGACGAGCCGATCAACATCCAGTACACCTCGGGCACCACCGGCTTCCCCAAGGGCGCCACCCTCTCGCACCGCAACATCCTCAACAACGGCCACTGCGTCGGCGCCCTGCTCGGCTACACCGAACAGGACCGGATCTGCGTCCCGGTGCCGTTCTACCACTGCTTCGGCATGGTCCTGGGCAACCTCGCGGCGCTCTCCCACGGCGCCTGCGTGGTGGTCCCCGCCCGCTCCTTCGACCCCGCCGCCACCCTGCGCGCCGTCGCCGCCGAGCGGGCCACCTCGCTGTACGGCGTGCCGACCATGTTCATCGCCGAACTCGCCCTGCCGGACTTCGCCGAGCACGACCTCTCCTCGCTGCGCACCGGCCTGATGGGCGGCTCGCCCTGCCCGGTCGAGGTGATGAAACGGGTGCAGAGCGACCTCGGCATGACCGAGGTCGCCATCGCGTACGGGATGACCGAGACCTCGCCCGTCTCCACCCTGACCCGGCGCGACGACGACCTGGAGCACCGCACCGGCACGGTCGGCCGGGTGCTGCCGCACGTCGAGGTCAAGGTGGCCGACCCCGCCGACGGCCGGGTGCTGCCACGCGGCGCGGTCGGCGAACTGTGCACCCGCGGCTACTCCGTGATGCTCGGCTACTGGGACGAACCGGAGCGGACGGCCGAGGTGGTCGACCGGGACGGCTGGATGCACACCGGCGACCTGGCGGTGATGCGGCCGGACGGCTACCTGTCCGTGGTGGGCCGGATCAAGGACATGATCATCCGGGGTGGGGAGAACATCTACCCCCGCGAGATCGAGGAGTACCTGCACACCCACCCCGCCGTCGCGGACGCCCAGGTGGTCGGGGTGCCGGACGAGCACTACGGCGAGGAGGTCTTCGCCTTCGTGGTGCTGCGCGACCCGGCCGGCGGGACCGGCCCCGCGGAGCTGACGGAGTTCTGCCGGGCCGGCATCGCCCGGTTCAAGGCGCCCCGGCACATCCGGGTGGTGGACGCGTTCCCGATGACGGTGAGCGGCAAGGTCAGGAAGACCGAGCTGCGCGAACTGGCGGCCCGGGAACTCGGTCGGTGAGGGCCGCCCGGCCTCGGGCACCGCACCGTGTTCGACCGCCGCCCCGACGGTCATCTAACCTGGTGACGTGCTCATACTCGTCAGCCGTCGCCACGTGGACCTGCTCCGCGTCACGAGCATGTCCTGTCGACGCTCCGGCTGACCTCTCCTCCCTCTCCCTGCCCTTGGGGCACACACCCTCCCCCGGCCCCGCCGCACCCGCCCCATCCGGCGCTCGGCGGCCGCGTTCCCGGACACCTCCGGGCACCGCCGGGGCATCGACCACAGCGGATGTCACCCATGACACAGCAGTCCCAGACCACCGGTCTCCCCGTGATCGACCTGTCCCTCGCCGACGGCACCGACCACGACCGCACCCGCCTGCACGACGCACTCCGCTCGGCCGCCACGGACGTCGGCTTCTTCCAGCTGACCGGTCACGGCATATCCCCGGACGAGACCAAGGCCCTGACCACCGCGATGCGGGCCTTCTTCGACCTCCCCGAGGCCGACCGGCTGGCCGTGAGCAACCTCAACTCCCCGCACTTCCGCGGCTACACCCGCACCGGCGACGAACGCACCGGCGGCAGCCAGGACTGGCGCGACCAGCTGGACATCGGCGCCGAACTCCCGCCGCACGTCCCCGGCCCCGGCGACCAGCCGTACTGGTGGCTGGAGGGCCCCAACCAGTGGCCCGAGGCCCTGCCCGAGCTGCGCACCGCCGCCCTCAGCTGGATCGACCGGCTCGGCGCCGTGGCCCACCGGCTGCTGCACGAGCTGCTCACCTCGATCGGCGCCCGGCCCGACTTCTACGACGACGCCTTCGCCGGCCACCCGCACCTGCGGCTGAAGCTGGTCCGCTACCCGGGCACCGCGCCGGACGGCGCCGGACAGGGCGTCGGCACGCACAAGGACTACGGCTTCATCACCCTGCTGCTGCAGGACACCGTCGGCGGCCTGCAGGTCGAACGGCCGGACGGCTCGTTCCTGGAGGTGCCGCCGATGGAGGGCGCCTTCGTGGTCAACCTCGGCGAGCTGCTGGAGGTCGCCACCGACGGCTACCTCAAGGCCACCAGCCACCGCGTGGTCAGCCCGGCCGGGGCCCGCGAACGGTTCTCGGTGCCGTTCTTCTACAACCCCCGGCTGGACGCCCACATCGAACCGCTGGACTTCCCGCACGCCCACCACGCGCCCGGGGCCACCCAGGACCCGTCCAACCCGCTGTTCGCCGAGTTCGGCCGCAACGAGCTCAAGGGCTACCTGCGCGCCCACCCCGAGGTGACCAGGCGGCACCACACCGAGCTGCTGCCGCTCACCGGCGCCTGAGCCCGGGAGCCCGTCCTCCGCTCCACCACCGCGCCCCGGTCCCCGCGAGGGGGCCGGGGCGCGGCCGTACGCCCGGACCCGGGGCGCCCGGCGCCGGGGTGCCGGGCGCCGTGGGCGGTGTTATCAGTGGGAGTGGCCCGCAGCGCACCGCCGGCGCCCGTCCGGCGGCCCGCCGGGCCGCTCGCGGGGACGACGGCCGTCCCGGCGTACGAGGATCGGTGAGACGGCATGGACGACTACCCGCTGCTGAACCTGTTCTGGACGATGCTGTGGTTCTTCCTCTGGATCATGTGGTTCTTCCTGCTCTTCAAGATCATCACGGACATCTTCCGCAGCCACGACCTGGGCGGCTGGGGCAAGGCCGGCTGGCTGATCCTGGTGCTGATCCTGCCGTTCCTCGGCGTCTTCGTTTACCTGATCGCCCGCGGCCAGAAGATGGGCGAACGGGACCTCCAGGACGCGCAGAAGCGCGAGGCCGCCCTCCAGGACTACATCCGGCAGACCGCCGGGACCGCCGACGGCGGGAAGGGCGGCGGTACGGGCGGCGGCGGCAAGGCCGACGAACTCGCCAAACTCGCCGAGCTCAAGCGCAACGGCGACCTCAGCCCGGAGGAGTTCGAGCAGGCCAAGGCCAGGCTGCTGGCCTGACACCGGAACACCCGCCGCTTCACCCGAACGGCTCTACGGGCGGCCGGGGAATGTGCCACCGCACCTCCCCCGGCCGCCCTCCGCGTACCCGGCGGGGCTCACCACTCGCGCCAGCGGTCCGTGATCTCGTACCGGCCGAGCCCGTGCCGCCCGGCCAGCGCCCCGACGTCCACACCCGCCTCGGCGAGCGACGCGTCGACGTAGTCGCAGAGCCGCTCGCGCTCGTCGGTCTCGTACCCGGCGCCGCCGTGCTCGTCGTTGACCGCGTTGAGCGCCAGCACCACGCGTTCGACCGCGCCCAGCACCTCCCCGTCGGAGGGCCCGGCCCACCCTCCCAGCTCGGCCTCGAAGGCGGCGAGCACCTCGTCGGTGCGGCACAGCAGCGACTCGGGGAACAGCCGCGACGCGTACGCCTCGGCGGGGTCGAGCGTCCCCGCGGCGAGGGCGCGGGCCTCCTCGGCGCGCCGCCGCCACCAGTAACGGGTGGGCCGCTCCGCCGTACCCGCGGAGGTGTCCGTCGCCGACTTCCCCGCTGTGCTCTCCGTCATGCCGACACGCTAGCCGCCGGGGCGGACAGCGAGCGCCGGGCCCGGCCTACCGGGCCGCCAGGCGTCTGCGGACGGCATGCAGGCGCCAAGGGGTCAGCCGGACGGCCATGAGCCCGGCAGCCGTGCTGACCGCAGCCAGCGTCCAGCAGACGGCGTCGGACGGCGGCTGCCACGTCCAGTCCCACCACAGGGCCCGACCCTGCTCGTCCGCCCCGAGGTAGGTGAGCGGAAACACCGTTGCGACCGGCAGGATCCACGCCAGGCGCCGGCCGAACACCCGGCCCGAGAGCAGGGCCAGTCCGGTCCATACCAGCAGGGCGCGGACCAGGACCACCGCCGTTCCGGGCCCGGCCGCCGAGAGTTCCACCCCGCCGACCAGGAGCACCGTCGCGGTGTACATCACCGCCAGGTGGAGCCCCTCGTAGCGGTCCATGACGCTCGACGCCGTGGCCTCCAGGTCCGCCATGCGGCTGTGCAGGCTCCCGGCCGTCAGCGCCGCGTAGGCGATCGGCAGCTCGCGGCGCATCGGGAACCCGGCACTGCGGCCCCCGTGCTGGAAGGGGAACGACAGCGTCAGCGAGCCGAAGGCGGCCTCGCACCCGGCGACCACGGCGAGGCACAGCACCACGACCGCGAGGTCGTGCGCCCGGGCGTAGCGCCGCGGGGCGTCCGACCACGGGGCACTAACCGCAGTAGGCACGTCGGATCACCTCGATGCGCTGCCCGGCCCAGGCGAACTGGTCGGCGTCCGGCCGGCGGATGACCTCCGCGACGGCGCCCGGGTCGACCGACGGCGGTCCGCCGTGCATGGTCGCGGGCATCGGCCCGCCGTAGATCCGCATGGCCAGCCACATCAGGAGTTCACCGGAGGCCTGGTAGAACCCGGGGGTGAAGGCGGCCGGGTCCGGCTCCGGACATCCCCGCGGGCGGGACGACTCCATGATGTCGCCGGCCATCGTCTGGGACGGGTCCCACATGTCGCCCTCGAGGATGTAGAAGCCCTCCGGGTCGTGGCTGCTGCCACCGTGCAGGCCGAGTTCGGCGATCGGCCGGTCGGGCAGCGTGACCAGACCCGCGGGAAGCTGCCGCATGCGGTCGGCCATCGCCTGCGCCCGGGGCAACTGGTTGCGGTCCTCGGGCCACAGGCAGACCGCCGGCGCGCCGGTGGTGCACAGCGGCCGGGCCGGTGCCGCGCGGTCCACCTGGAGCGGAGCCGTCAAGGCGAGGGCCGTGGTCACGACGAGGAGGGCGGCGCCGAACGCGACGGCCGACAGGGCACGCCTGCCTGCGTTCCGGCCGACCGGCCGGCGCAGCCCGACGGCTCCCACGAGGAGCAGTCCGGCGAGGGCCGTCCGCACGGCCAGCGCCGTCCAGGAGACGGTCTTGAAGGGCGCGCCGTTGATGACGAAGAGTCCGAGCTGCTGGGGGCCGGACGCCCAGGCGATGACGATGAAGCCACCGAGTCCGCACGCCACCGGGGTGGCGAACCCGCCGGAGAAGGCCCGGCCCGCCAGATGACCGGCGGCCGCGAAGGACACCATCAGCGCCGCGCCGAGCAGCAGGTAGCCGGGCCACAGGAACCCCGGGCCGGCGGTCGGCAGGCTGGCCGCGGCCGTGACCGCGGCTCCCAGCGCATAGGCCAGGAGTCCGTACGTCAAGGCCGCCGCGAGCTGCGCGAACTCCACCTGCAGGCGGGGCCGGGCCCCGGCTTCGAGCTGGTCCCGCAGGCGGTGGCGGCCCGTACGGCCGGCGGCCCACGCGGCGGCGGCCGCAAGGAACGGCGCCAGGTAGAACGCCGGTATCTGTGCCTGGACGCTGGTCAGCGGCCACTCGCCGATCCACCACCGACCGCGGCCGAAGACCGTCGCCAGGTCGAGCACGACCAGCAGCGGAAACCACCAGCGCAGTGGGGAGGCCCTCAGCTCCGTCCGGTAGACGCTCACCGGCCCGCCTCCAGCACGCTGATGTACCCGCGTTCGAGGGCGGTGTCGCCCTGGCTCCCGGGGGAAGCCAGGGCGGTCATCTCCGCCGGGGTGCCGCGGAACACGAACCGTCCCGCGGCCATGACCGCAACCTCCCGGCAGACCGCGGACACGTCCTCCACCAGGTGGGTGCTGAGCACGACGGCGGTGTCCTCGGCGAGTGACCTGATCAGCTCCCTGAACTCCAGGCGCTGGGCCGGGTCGAGGCCGACGGTGGGCTCGTCCAGCAGCACCAGCCGGGGCGATCCGACCAGCGCCGAGGCGATCCCGGCGCGCCGGAGCATGCCGCCGGACAGCGCCTTCATCCGGTCGTTCCGGCGGTCGCCGAGGCCGACCTGGTCGACGGCCCGGAGAGTGTCCCGGTGCACCCTGCGGGCCGGAACCTCCCGCAGCCAGGCGCAGTAGGCAACGAAGTCGTGCACCGTGAAGCCGGGGTGGAATCCGAAATCCTGCGGGAGGAACCCAATCTCCCGGCGGGCCAGGCGGGCCGACCGCTCGGAGGTGATGCGGCGGCCGAGGACCTCCACGGTCCCGGCGCCGGGCGGGGCGATCGTCGCCAACGTGCGCAGCAACGTGGTCTTCCCCGCCCCGTTGGGCCCGAGCAGTCCGAACGCTCCCACTCCGACATCGAGATCAAGGCCCTCGATGACCGTTCCCGACTTGTACCCCTGGGTCAGGCCGGAGACCCGGACGACAGGATCCATATCAATTCCTCGTGCAAGGGCGGTGTGCCAGGTGGTCCGCCGGGCACACCGCCGCTCTCTGCTCAGGGCGCGGCGAATTCGATCCAGGACCGCGTGATGCTGAATGTGCAATCGATCGCGCTGCTGTGCCGGCCGCCTAGGCGGCAGGTGCGACTCCGAATGCCGCGGTGGCCGCGCGGAGTCCTGCGAGGGCAACCGCGGCAGTGTCCTAGCGAACAGTCCGGGAACGGATCATGCGCAACCCCCCATTTGTCGCGCGCAGATCATTTGCGCCGAGCGATGGTATGACATGACGGACCGTCAGGCAAGGAAGATCGGTGACCCGCTGCGCCGGCCACGGCACGGTTCGGCAACGGCACGCGGTTGCTGGACCGGTGGCGACGGGCGGTGTCACACTGCTGCTGTCACAGCGCCGCTGCATCACCCTCCCGAGGACCGACCATGACGGCCACACCGGCCACACCCCCGGCCACACCCCCGGCCTCGCCGCCGCACCTGACCGTGGACGAACTCGCGGCCCGGGCCGGGGTGACCGTGCGGACGCTGCGGTTCTACAGCGCGAAGGGGCTGCTGCCGCCGCCGGAGCTCGGGCCGCGCCGGGTCGGGCAGTACGGGCCGGAGCACCTCGGGCGGCTGGAACTGATCGAGGAACTCCAGCGGCAGGGGCTGACCCTGGCGGCGATCGAACGCTACCTGGCCCAACTGCCCGAGGACATCAACTCGCTCGACCTCGCCATCCACCGGGCCCTGGTGGCGTCCTGGACACCGGAGGCCGCCGAGGAGGCCACCCGGGCGCAGGTCGAACGGCGGGCCGGACGGGCGCTGACCGACGCCGACCTCGACCGGCTGACCGCGATGGGGGCGCTGCACCGCACCGGGCAGCCGGAGGTCTTCAAGGTCGACCCCGGGCTGCTGCCGCTCGGGGTGCGGGTGCTGGACGTGCCGATCCCGCTGGAGACGCTGGTGGCGGCGCGGGCGGTGGTGCGACTCCACAGCCGGGCGACCGCGCACGACCTGCAGCGGCTGTTCCGCGAGACGGTGTGGAAGCCGTACCGGGAGAGCGGCCCGCCGGCGGAGGAGCTGGAGCGGATGAAGACGCTCACCGACCAGATCCAGCCGATGGTGGTGCAGGCCCTGGTGACGGCCTTCCAACGCTCGCTCGCGGAGGAACTGGCGGCCCGGCGGACAACGGACTGAAGGGGCCGCGCCCCGGGGCACTCCCCGGGGCGCCGGGGGTCCCCCCAGCGCCCCCGAGAGAGAGCCGGGTGGCTCAGTCGGTGAAGGTGCGGCCCTCCGCGGACATCCGGTCGAGGAGGGCGGGGGGCTGGAAGCGGTCGCCGTAGGCGGCGGCGAGTTCGCGGGCGCGGGCGGTGAAGCCGGGGAGGCCGCCGCGGTAGCCGTTGATGTACTGGAGGACGCCGCCGGTCCAGGCGGGGAAGCCGATGCCCAGGATGGAGCCGATGTTGGCGTCGGCGACCGAGGTCAGGACGGACTCCTCCAGGCAGCGGACCGAGTCGAGGGCCTCGGCGAAGAGCATCCGCTCCTTCATGTCCTCGAACGGGATCTCGGCGCCGGGCCGGGTGAAGTGTTCCCGCAGGCCGGGCCAGAGGCGGGTGCGGCGGCCGTCCTGGTAGTCGTAGAAGCCGGCGCCGCCGCTGCGGCCGGGGCGGTCGAACTCGTCGAGCATCCGGTCCATGACGGTGTCGGCGGGGTGCGGGGCCCAGCTGCCGCCGGCGTCCTCGACGGCGCGGCGGGCCTCGTTGCGGATCTTGCGGGGCAGGGTGAGGGTGAGCTCGTCGAGCAGCGAGAGCACCTTGGCGGGGTAGCCCGCCTGCGCGGCGGCCTGTTCGACCGAGACCGGGTCGAGGCCCTCGGCGACCATCGCGACGCCCTCGTTGATGAACTGGCCGATCACCCGGGAGGTGAAGAAGCCGCGGGAGTCGTTGACCACGATGGGGGTCTTGTTGATCTGGCGGACCAGGTCGAAGGCGCGGGCGAGTGCCTCGTCACCGGTCTGCGGGCCACGGATGATCTCGACCAGCGGCATCTTGTCGACCGGCGAGAAGAAGTGCAGGCCGATGAAGTCGGCGGTGCGGGTGACCCCTTCGGCGAGCAGGCCGATCGGGAGGGTGGAGGTGTTGGAGCAGAGCAGGGCGTCCGGGGCGACGACGTCCTGGACCTCCTGGAAGACCTTGTGCTTGAGCTCGGGGTTCTCGAACACCGCCTCGATCACGGTGTCGCAGCCGGCCAGGTCGGCGGCGTCGGCGGTCGGGGTGATCCGGGCGAGCAGTTCCTCGCGCTGCGCGGGGGTGGTGCGGCCGCGGGCCACGGCCTTGTCCAGCAGTCCGGCCGAGTAGGCCTTGCCGCGCTCGGCGGCCTCGAGGGTGACGTCCTTGAGCAGGACCTGGATCCCGGCCTTGGCACAGGAGTACGCGATGCCGGCGCCCATCATGCCGGCGCCCAGCACGGCGACCTTCGCGGCGGTCCGGGGTTCGACGCCCTTGGGGCGGCCGGCGCCGGAGTTGACGGCCTGGAGGTCGAAGAAGAAGGCCTGGATCATGTTCTTGGAGATCTGCCCGCAGGCCAGCTCGGTGAAGTACCGGGCCTCGATCACCATCGCGGTGTCGACGTCGACCTGGGCGCTCTCGACGGCGGCGGCCAGGATGTTGCGGGGCGCCGGGTAGTCGGCGCCGGCCAGCTGCTTGCGCAGGTTGGCGGGGAAGGCCGGGAGGTTGGCGGCGAAGGCGGGGGTGCTGGGGGTGCCGCCCGGGATCTTGTAGCCCTTGGCGTCCCAGGGCTGGGCGGACTCCGGGTTGGCGTCCACGAAGGCGCGCGCCTTGGCGAGCATCTCCTCGGCGGTGGCGGCGAGTTCGTGCACCAGGCCGTTCTCCAGCGCCTGGGTCGGGCGGTACTGGCGGCCCTGCAGCAGGACCTTGAGCAGGGCGTCGGTGATGCCCATCATCCGGACCGTGCGGACCACTCCGCCGCCGCCGGGGAGCAGGCCGAGGGTGACCTCGGGCAGGCCGATCTTGCTGCCGGGGGCCTCCAGGGCGATCCGGTGGTGGCAGGCGAGGGCGATCTCCAGGCCGCCGCCGAGGGCGGCGCCGTTGATCGCGGCGACCACGGGCCGGCCGAGGGTCTCCAGGCGGCGCAGGGCGCGCTTGATCCGCATCGAGTTGGCGAACACCTGCTCGGCGTCCTCGGGCCGGGCGGCGGAGATCAGGCGCAGGTCGCCGCCGGCGAAGAAGGTCTTCTTGGCCGAGGTGATGATGACGCCGCGCAGCTCCTCGGTGGCGGCCAGCCGTTCGACCGTGGCCTCCAGGGCGTCGGTGAAGGCGGCGTTCATGGTGTTGGCGGACTGGGCGGGGTCGTCGAGGACGAGGGTGACCACACCGTCCTGGTCCTGCTCCCAGCGGATGGCAGTCGTGTTGCTCATGGAAACGTGTCTCCCGGGAGTCAGATGCGCTCGATGACGGTGGCGACGCCCATGCCGCCGCCGACGCAGAGGGTGGCCAGGCCGTAGCGCAGGTCGCGGCGCTCCAGCTCGTCGATCAGGGTGCCGATCAGCATGGCGCCGGTGGCGCCCAGCGGGTGGCCGAGCGCGATGGCGCCGCCGTTGACGTTCACCTGGTCGTGGCGGAAGCCGAGTTCGCGGATGAAGCGCAGGGCGACGGCGGCGAAGGCCTCGTTGATCTCGACCAGGTCGATGTCGTCGGCGGTCAGCCCGGCCTTGGCGAGGGCCTTGCGGGTGGCGGGGGCCGGGCCGGTGAGCATGATGGTGGGCTCGGAGCCGGAGACGGCGGCGGAGACGATCCGGGCGCGCGGGCGCAGCCCGTACCGTTCGCCGATCTCGCGGGAGCCGATCGCGACCAGGGCGGCGCCGTCGACGATGCCGGAGGAGTTGCCGGCGTGGTGGACGTGGTCGATGGACTCGACCCAGTGGTACTTCTGCAGGGCGACTGCGTCGAAGCCGCCGGCCTCGCCGATGCCGGCGAAGGAGGGCTTGAGGCCGGCCAGGGTCTCCACCGTGGTGCCGGGGCGGATGAACTCGTCGCGCTCCAGGACGACCAGGCCGTTGCGGTCCCTGACCGGGACCACCGAGCGGTCGAAGTGGCCGTCGGCCTGGGCCTTGGCGGCGCGGGCCTGGGACTCGGCGGCGAAGGCGTCCACGTCGGTGCGGGACAGCCCTTCGAGGGTGGCGATCAGGTCGGCGCCGATGCCCTGCGGGACGAAGCCGGTCTCGAAGCTGGTCATCGGGTCCATCGCCCAGGCGCCGCCGTCGGAGCCCATCTTGACCCGGGACATCGACTCGACGCCGCCGGCCAGGATGAGGTCCTCCCAGCCGGAACGGACCTTGGCGGCGGCCAGGTTGACGGCCTCCAGGCCGGAGGCGCAGAACCGGTTCTCCTGGACGCCCGCGACGGTGTCCGGCAGGCCGGCCGCGATGGCGGCGATCCGGGCGATGTCGGAGCCCTGGTCGCCGATCGGGCTGACCACGCCGAGCACGATGTCGTCGATCGCGGCCGGGTCCAACGACGGGAACCGGGCCTGGAGTTCGTGGATCAGGCCGACCACCAGGTCGATCGGCTTGGTGCCGTGCAGCGAGCCGTTGGCCTTGCCTCGGCCGCGTGGGGTGCGGATAGCGTCGTAGACGTACGCTTCGGTGGTCACGGTGGGTGCCTCTCCGGGAAGTGCCAGGTCGGGAAGTGCCGGTCGGGGGGTCTGGTGCCGCGTCAGGCGAGGAGGGAGCGGCCGATGATCTCTTTCATGATCTCGGTGGTGCCCCCGTAGATGGTCTGGATCCGCCCGTCGGTGAACGCCCGGGCGACCGGGAACTCGCTCATGTAGCCGTAGCCGCCGTGCAGTTGCAGGCAGCGGTCGGCGGTGCGCTTGTGCAGTTCGGTGGCCCACCACTTGGCCATCGAGGCGTCCACCGGGGTGAGCGCGTAGCGGTTGTGCTCGGTGATGCAGCGGTCGACGAAGGTCCGGGTGACGGCGCACTCGGTGGCCAGTTCGGCGATCTCGAAGCGGATGTGCTGGAGCTTGGCCAGCGGCCGGCCGAAGGCGGTGCGCTGCTTGACGTACTCGGTGGTGAGCTCGACCAGGTGCTCGGCGCCGGCGATGGCGGCGACCGCGATGGCGAGGCGCTCCTGGGCGAGGTTGCGCATCAGGTACAGGAAGCCCTGGTTCTCCTCGCCGAGCAGGTTCTCCTTGGGGACGCGGACGTCGGTGAAGAACAGCTCGGCGGTGTCCTGGGACTTCTGGCCGATCTTGTCGAGGTTGCGGCCGCGTTCGAAGCCCGCCGTGCCGCGCTCGACCACCAGCAGGCTGAGCCCGTGCGCGCCGCCCTCCGGGGTGGTCCGGGCGACCACCACGACCAGGTCGGACAGGATGCCGTTGGAGATGAAGGTCTTGCTGCCGTTGAGCAGGTAGTGGTCGCCCCGGTCGACGGCGGAGGTCCGGATGGACTGCAGGTCCGAGCCGGTGCCGGGTTCGGTCATCGCGATGGCGGTGATCAGCTCGCCACTGCAGAACCCGGGCAGCCAGCGCCGCTTCTGCTCGTCGGTGGCCAGCGAGGTCAGGTACGGGCCGATGATGTCGTTGTGCAGGCCGATCGCCAGTCCGCTCACCCCGGCGCGGGTGAACTCCTCGGCCAGCACCGCCGCGTGGCGGAAGTCGGGGGTACCGCCGCCGCCGTACTCGGCGGGCACGGCCATCCCGAGCAGGCCCTGCCGGCCGGCCGCGAGCCAGGCGCCGCGGTCGACGATGCCGTCCTTCTCCCAGCGCTCGTAGTGCGGCAGCACCTCCTTGGCCAGGAAGGCCTTGACGGTCTCCCGGAACGCCTCGTGCTCCTCGGTGTAGAGCTCTCGTTGCACCTGGGTCGGTCCTCTCGGGGCGGGGCGGGGATGGTGCCGGGTCAGGGGTGGCGCCGGGGTCAGGGGGTGGCTGCGGGGCCGGGGGCGCCGGGTCCGGCGGCGGGGTCGAGGGCGGGGTCCGGGGCGGCGGGGTCGAGGGCGGGGACGCCCCAGTCCGCGGCGACCTCGGCGGTGTGCGCCCCGGGCCGGGTGGGCGGTCGGCGCAGTGCGCCGGGGGTGGCGGAGAAGCGGGGGGCGGGGGCGGGCTGGGTGATGCCCTCGTGGGTGGTGTAGGTGGCGCGGGCGGCGAGGTGCGGGTGCTCGGCGGCTTGGCCGAGGGTCAGCACCGGGGCGACGCAGGCGTCGGTGCCCTCGAACCGGTCGGTCCACTCGGCCTGGGTGCGGGTGGCGAAGCGGTCGGCGATCAGCTTGCGCAGTTCGGGCCAGCGGGCGGGGTCGTACTGGGCCGGGGCGTCCGCGCCGAGTTCCAGCAGGGCGGCGAACTCGGCGTAGAACTGCGGTTCCAGGGCGCCGACGGCCATGTAGCGGCCGTCGGCGGTCCGGTAGGTGTCGTACCAGGGGGCGCCGCCGTCGAGCAGGTTGACGCCGCGGCGGTCGTGCCACTGGCCGGCCGCCAGCAGGCCCCAGAGGATCGAGGTGAGGTGGGCGGTGCCGTCGACGATGGCGGCGTCGACCACCTGGCCCCGGCCGGTGCGTTCGGCGTGGCGCAGGGCGGCGAGCAGGCCGATGACCAGGTAGAGCGAGCCGCCGGCGTAGTCGCCGAGCAGGTTGGCGGGGATGCCCGGGGGGCCGTCGGCGGGGCCGATCAGGCCGAGCGCGCCGGCGGTGGCGGTGTAGCCGATGTCGTGGCCGGCCCGGGCGGCGAGCGGACCGCTCTGGCCCCAGCCGGTCATCCGGCCGTAGACCAGAGCGGGGTTGCGGGCGAGGCAGGCGTCCGGGCCGACGCCGAGGCGTTCGGCGACGCCGGGGCGGTAGCCCTCGATCAGCAGGTCGGCGCGGGCGGCCAGGTCGAGGACGAGGGCGGGGCCGCCGGGGCTCTTGAGGTCGACCAGGACCGAGCGCTTGTTGCGGTTGGTGAGGTCGAAGTCCGGGTCGGGGCCGATCGGGGGCGGGCCGGGACGGTCCACCCGGACCACGTCGGCGCCGAGGTCGCCGAGCAGCATGGCGGCGAACGGGCCGGGGCCGATCCCGGCCAGCTCCAGTACCCGCAGTCCGGCCAGCGGGCCGGGGGCGGTCGTCTCAGCCACTGCTCGGCCTCCTGGCACTGCTCGGTGTCCTGGCACTGCTCGGCGTCCCGGGTCCGGGCCGGTCCGCCCGGCCGGGGCGGCGTACGGCCATGTTTGACAGTGAAGCTGTCACAGTCGTGATGATAGGCAGTTGACCCGCCGGTAACAAGGGTCGCACCCGGGCCCGTCCGCCCTCGTTGCGAACCGCCCCGGGCAGGCGGATTCTGGGGGCTGAGGCTCCACCCACCGGAAGGTGACCGCCATGCACAACCACTGGACCGTCGACCTGGACTTCGACGAGGACGATGACCGCACCACCTGCACCGCCAAGCTCAGCGGCTTCAGCGCGCCTGGCGCCGTCGGCACCGGCTCGGCCCGCCGCAGCCCCGACGACACCCCCGACATGGCGGTCGGCGAGGAGCTGGCCGCGGCCCGGGCCTGCTCCGACCTGGCGCACTCGCTGATCGAGAAGGCCGCCTCCGGGATCGAGGCGCACACCCACGAACCGGCCCGGCTGATCTTCTGACCGCCGGGCACCGGCCCTGCCCCCGGCCCCGAACCCGGGGCGCCACCGCCACCCGCCGCCCGCCGTCCGGCACCGCCGGGCGGCGGGCGGGTCGGCGGGCGGGCGCTTCCCCGGCCGCGCTACCGGCGGGTAGAGTCGCGTCGACCCGCCCCAACGCCCGGTGAATCCCCCCGAACGAACTGGTGAACGCATGTCGGTCCGCACCCGCCCCGCGCTCTGGTGGCGCCTGGCCGTCGTGCTCTCCGCCGGACTCGGGCTGATCCTCGGCAACAGCTCACTGGTGTACTTCACCACCGAGAGCAACGTGATCGTGCTCGGCTACTTCGCCGCCGCGGCCTACTGGATGGTCCGGCGCGGCACCGTCGACGCCCCCGCACCCCGCCTGCGCGGCGCGGTCACGCTGTACATCACCATCACCGGCCTGGTCGCCCACATCCTGCTCAACCACGGCGCGAACCCGCTGCCCGGCCTCGGCCCCGGCCCGGACCGGCTGCAGAACTGGTCCAGCTTCCTGCTGCACTACACCACGCCGCTGATGGTCCTGGCCGACTGGCTCTGCCTGAAGCCGCGCAACGCCTCGCGCTGGCGCGACCTGCCGCTGTGGCTGTCCTTCCCGCTCGGGTACGCCGTGGTCACCGAGGTCCGGGCCGCCCTGTTCCCGTCCTTCCCGCTGAAGTACCCGTACTTCTTCCTCGACCCGACCACCAACGGCCACGCCTGGGTGGCGGGGCAGATCGCGCAGCTGACCGTCGAGTTCGTGCTGCTCGGTGCGGCCGTGATCGGCCTCGACCGGCTCGGCACCCTCGCCCACCGCAGGCTCCGCCCGACCACCGCCCCGGCGACCCAGCCCTAGCGAGGCGCCGTCTCCCGGAGCCACCCGGGCGGCGGGGTGACCTGACAGACCGCCACGAGCTCGATGCGGGGGACGACGTAGTACGCGAAGAGGCCCCCGGCGACATCGACGTACCTCATCGGTTCGCCACTGCCCTGGTAGGTCGCCCCGTCGAGGTACAGGGCCTCCGCCGCCCGGACGAGCTCGTCCGCCTTGTGCCCGACGGCAGCGCGGGAGGCCGCCGGTGCGCCGCGGGTGACGTGTTCCTCGCCGGGAAGGTACTCCCGGCTCCGGCTCACCCGTTCACCGCCGCGGAGGCCGCGCGGTAGAGCTCGGCGACGGCCACGGCATGAGCACGGCGCTCCTCCACCGTCTCGGCGTGGTTGGCGAGGTAGTTCGCCCGGCGATAGGCCTTCGCGGTGTCCGGGAGCGGCTCGATCTCCACCACGGCGGCCCAGTGGGCGACAAAGGCGCGGATGGGGTTGACGCTGCCTTCCTCGATGGCCTTCGCCATGGCTCCGGTCTGCCCCTCCACCATCTCCGCGAGGCGGTCCGCAGCGACGACGGCCAGCGCGGCCCTGACTGCGGCGGGGTTCTTCGCGGGCCGGGGAACGAGCGGGATTCCCTCGTGCACGGGCCGGCTCATGGTGGCGCTCCCCTCTCGTGGGTGGGGCTACTCGCCCTAGGCCCCCGCTCCCGTACCCGACAGGGCGCCGGGCGCCGGGGCGGGGTGGGGCGCCGCCGGTGGTCGGGCGGCGGGTGGTCAGGCGGCTGCGGACCAGGCGGCGAAGGCGCGGTGGAAGTCCGGGAAGGTCTTGCGGACGCAGCCGGGGTCGTCGAAGGTGACCGGACCTTCGGTGCGCAGGCCCGCCACCGCGAAGGACATCACGATCCGGTGGTCGCCGTGGGTCTCGATCTCGGCGCCCCGCGGGGTGCCGGGCCGGATCTCGATCCAGTCCCGGCCGGTGGCGGCGTCGATGCCGAGCCGGCGGAGGTTGTCCGCGCACGCCTGGAGCCGGTCGCACTCCTTGACCCGGGTGTTGTGCACGTCCTCGATCCGCACCGGGCCGTCCGCGAACGGGGCGATGGCCGCCAGCGTCGGCATGGTGTCCGAGATGTCGCGCATGTTCACGGTCAGGCCCGAGAGCCGGCCGCCCGGCGCACCCGCCACCGTGACCCGGTCGCCCCGCAGCCCGACCCGGGCGCCCATCCGCTCCAGCACCTCGACGAACCGCAGATCGCCCTGGAGCGCCCCCGCACCGAGCCCCGGGACGGTCACCTCACGGCCGGTCAGCGCGGCGGCGGCGAAGAAGTAGCTCGCCGTGGACGCGTCCGGCTCGACCGGGTACTCGGTCGCCCGGTAGCCGCCCGGCGGCACCGAGAAGACATCGCCCTCCCGTTCCACCCGGACGCCGAAACTGCGCATCATCGCCAGCGTGATCTCCACGTACGGCGCGGAGACCAGGTCGGTGACGGTGATCCGCAGGCCGTCCCGGGTCAGCGGGCCGAGCAGCAGCAGCGCGGTCAGGTACTGCGAGGACAGCCCTGCGTCCAGCGTCACCTCGCCGCCGCGGACCCCGCGGGCGGCGATCCGCAGCGGGTGGTGCCCCTCCCGTTCCTCGTGCTGCAGCTCGACGCCGAGCGCGCGCAGCGCCTCGGTGAGCGGGGCGAGCGGACGCCGTCGCATCTGCGCGGAGGCGTCGAAGCGGAACGAGCCGTGGCCCGCCGCGGCGAGGACGGGCAGGAAGCGGGCGGTGGTGGCACCGTCCCGGCAGTACACCTCGGCGTCCTTGGCCGGGCCCTGCGGGCGGCCCTCGATCCGCCAGGCGCCGTCCGTCCGTTCGACCCGGTAGCCGAGCGCGGCCAGGCCCTCGGCGAAGCCCTCGGTGTCGTCGGAGGCCAGCGGGCGCAGCAGGGTGGTGGTGCCCTCGGCCGCCGCGGCCAGGAACAGGGCCCGGGCCGTCACCGACTTGGAACCGGGGATCTCGACGGTGGTCACACGCTCTCCTGGTGTCTGCGGCGCTCGTCTGCCGCCGCCGGCACGGGCGGCCTCGGCCGCCATCCTGCCCGCCGGCACCGAGCCCGCGCCCGGGCGTGTCAGCTGGTGGACGCGGCCGTCCACGGCCGGCCGGTCTCCCGGGGGCGGCGGGCAAACGCCTCGGGCCGCGGGGTGGTGAAGCCGTCCGGCGCCGGGGCCGGGCCGGGCGGACCGCTGTGGTCGTACCCGGTCCGGCCGCACCCGGTCCCCCGCCGGGGGCGGTCGGTCAGCGGTAGGCGACCTGCGCGAACGGCCAGTCGGCGGCGAGCCAGTCGGCCACCGCCCGGTGCAGCGGTCCGTCCAGTGCGGCGCGGTCCGCCCGGACCCAGGAGCTGACCTGTGCCGTCCCCGGCTCGGTGCGGGACGGGTAGATGTACACGCAGCCGACCACGTCGGCCTCGGTCGGGCCGTCGAGGACGCTGAAGGTGAAGCCGGTGCGGCGGGCGAAGTCCTCGGCGTGGCGCTCGAGGTCCCGCCGGTTGTCCGCCGGGGTCATCCCCTGCGCGGGCGGCCAGCCGCCCTCCGTGAAGCCGGGGGTGGCGCGGATGTGCTCGATGCTGCTGGTCCAGGCGGTGTGGTCGGCCGCGTTGTGCTGCGGGCCGAGCGGCTCCAGGCGCAGCGGCCCGGCGGTCAGCGTCCGCGGCGGCGTGAATCCGTCCGGGACGAACGGCGCGGGCGGCTGCGTCCCGGCCGGTTCGGCGGAGGCGGGGGTCGGCGTGCCGGGGTCCGGCTCGGTGGTGGGGTTCGGCATGCCGCGACGGTACCCGGCGCCCGGCCCCGCCCACCGCCGGTTTTCGGGCCGCCCGCGCCCGGGCGGCGCCGGTCCCGGTGACGGTCTGCTGTCCGGGCCCGGGCGCTGCTACTGTCGCGCCATGGACAGGACCGAGATCGACGCGGTGACCGCCGAGTTCTTCGGCGCCTTCGACAACCGGGCGGGCGGGCCCGCCGACGTCGCCCGGATCCGCCGGCTGATGATCCCCGGCGGCGTGATCGTCAACTCCGGCCCGCCGCTCACCGTTTACACGGTCGAGGAGTTCGTCGAGCCGCGCGAGAAGCTGCTGGCGGAGGGCCGGCTCACGGGCTTCCACGAGTGGGAGACCTCGGAGCGGACCGAGATCGCCGGCGGGGTGGCCTCGCGGATCGGCGGGTACCGCAAGTCCGGGACGCTGGACGGCGAACCGTTCGAGGGCGGCGGGACCAAGGTGTTCCAGTTCGTCCGTACCCCGCAGGGCTGGCGGATCGCGGCCTTCTCCTGGTCCGACCACCTCTGACCGGCGGCTCAGCGGGCGGGCCGGTCCCGGCCGAGGGCGTGGAGCAGCAGGTCCATCGGGTCGGCGGCACAGCCCACCATGATCAGGGCGTTGTCGTCCCGGCACTCGGCGACCCGCCAGAACGGCCGGATGGTGCTCGGGTCGGACCTCAGCCGGTCGCGGACCAGCACCACGTCGAGCCGGTGCAGCGGCACCGGCCGGCCGTCGGTGCCGGCCCCGGCCGCCGGGACGGCGAGCAGCCCGGCGCGGGACAGGTGCAGGACGCCGACGGCGGGCAGGCAGTACGGCTGGGCGCCCAGCACGCTGGCCTCGAAGGTCACCACCCGCCCCGCCTCGAAGGCCCGGCGGCGGCGCCGCCCGGGGCGTCCGGTGCGCCGCAGCGGGGACAGCGCGCCCAGCATTCCGCCGAACTGGTCCAGGATCACCGACGCCCCTTCAGATCCGCCGGGCACGGGGTGCGCCGGCCGCCGCGAACACAGGCGTACAGGTTGCTGCGCACCGGAAGCGGTTCCGGCAGGGCGATCGTATGCACCGGTACGGCCGCGCACCAATCGGGCCGGTCGGCATCGCGCCATGTCGGTTCCTGGCTAACGCCGGTGACGGAGCGTCACCGGTGGGGCGGTCCCAGCCCGCGGCCCACGGTACCGGAGCGGGACCGCGGGCGGGACCCCTCCGGCGGCCCTCCGGTGGCGCCTCCGGAAGGGCCTTCCGGCGAGGCCCGCCGGAGGGGCCGGTGCCGCGGGCGGCCGGCCGTCAGAGTGCGTCGACGGTGCGCACCTCGCCGTCCGCGACCTCCAGCCAGCGGGTGATGCCGAGCCCGTGCAGGAACGGCACGTCGTGGCTGGCCACGATCAGTGCGCCGCGGTAGCCGGACAGCGCCTGGGTGAGCTGGCGGACGCTGGCCAGGTCCAGGTTGTTGGTCGGCTCGTCCAGCAGCAGGAGCTGCGGCGGCGGTTCGGCCAGCAGCAGGGCCGCCAGCGTCGCCCGGAACCGCTCGCCGCCGGAGAGTGTGCCGGCGAGCTGGTCGGCCCGGGCGCCGCGGAACAGGAACCTGGCCAGCCGGGCCCGTACCGCGTTCTCCCCCGCCCGCGGCGCGAACGCCCGGACGTTGCCGACCACGGTGAGCCCGTCGTCCAGCAGGTCGAGCCGCTGCGGGAGGTGGCGCAGCGGCACCGGCGTGTCCACCTCGCCCCGGACCGGGGCGAGTTCGCCCGCGATGGTGCGCAGCAGGGTGGACTTGCCGGTGCCGTTGCCGCCGACCAGGGCGATCCGCTCGGGTCCGCGCAGCTCCAGGTCCACCCGGGTGCCGTGGGCGAGCCGGACCTTGTCCAGGGTGAGGACGGTGCGGCCGGCGGGGACCGCGGTGTGCGGCAGGTCGATCCGGATCTCGGCGTCGTCGCGGATCGCCTCCTCGGCCTCGGCCAGCCGTTCCTTGGCGTCGGCGAGGCGGTCGGCGTGCATCCCGCGCAGCCGGCCCGCGGTCTCCTCGCCCTGCCGTTTGAACGCGCCCGCGAAGATCTTCGGGTCGTTGCGGGTGACCGAGCGCTTCTTGCCGTACGCGGCGCTGCGCTCCAGCCTGATCCGGGCGTCGGCGAGGTCCCGCTGCTGGCGCCGGACGTCGGCCCCGGCGTTGCGGACCAGCCGTTCGGCGGCCTCCTGCTCGGCCTCGAGGGCCGCCTGGTAGTCGTCGAAGTTCCCTCCGTACCAGGTGACTTCGCCGTCGCGCAGGTCGGCGATCCGGTCCACGTGGGCGAGCAGTCCGCGGTCGTGGCTGACGATCACCATGACGCCCTGCCAGCCGGCCACCGCCTCGTACAGCCGGGCGCGGGCCGCCCGGTCGAGGTTGTTGGTGGGCTCGTCGAGCAGCAGGACGTCGGGGCGGCGCAGCAGCAGCGCGGCAAGGTGGAGCAGGACGGCCTGGCCGCCGGAGAGCTCGCCGACGGTGCGGTCGAGGTCGAGGTGCAGGCCGAGCCGGTCGAGGGTGGCGCGGGCGCGTTCCTCGACGTCCCAGTCGTCGCCGACGGCGGCGAAGTGCGCCTCGTCGGCGTCGCCGGACTCGATGGCGTGCAGGGCCTCGCGGGCGGCCCGGATCCCGAGCGCCTCGTCCACCCGCTGGTCGGTGCGGGCGGTGACGTCCTGCGGCAGGTAGCCGAGTTCGCCGGCGATCCGGACGGTGCCGCCGGCCGGGGTGAGTTCCCCGGCGATCAGCTTCAGCAGGGTGGACTTGCCGGCCCCGTTGAGGCCGATCAGGCCGGTGCGGCCGGGGCCGACGGCGAGGTGGAAGCCGTCGAGGACGGTGGTGCCGTCGGGCCACTCGAAGGAGAGGTCGGAGCACAGGACGGACGTGACGGGATGGGACATGCAGGTCTCCTGGACGGGTTGCCGTGGATGGTCGGAGCAACTCGGGAGACACCGCTGGTGCGGCACGACGGGCACAGCTGAGGAGGCGCCCGCGGATCCGGGACCGGCTCGCCGCCGAGGTCGCACACGCACGCCGCACGCCGGGTACTCAGGCGGCGGGGGCGGTGTCCGGTGACCTCAGACGAGCAAGGGCCTTCTCCAGTCTTGCGGGGTGGCGGCCGGGGCGTTCCACCGGACGGCTCCCACCGTAGGCAGGCCCAGAACGGCCCGCAACGGATTTTCCGCGTGCCCTGCCGTCCCCCGCCCGGGGCGCCCGGCCCGGGGCGGGGCCGCGCCGGGCGGCGATCGGTGCCGCGTCGGGCGGCGACTAGGATCGGGGCATCATGAGTGCCACTCTCGTCGTCAAGGATCTCAGCGCCGGCCACGGCGACCGCACCCTGTTCTCCGGGCTGGACCTGGTGGTCGCCCCCGGTGAGGTGATCGGTCTGGTCGGGGTCAACGGTGCCGGCAAGTCCACCCTGCTGCGGCTGCTCGCCGGGCTGGACACCCCGGAGGGCGGTTCGCTGCGGCTCAGCCCGGCGAGCGCCAACGTCGGCCACCTGCCGCAGGAGCCGGAGCGCCGCGAGGGCGAGTCGGTGCGGGCGTTCCTGGCCCGCCGGACCGGTGTCGCCGCCGCCCAGGCCGCGCTGGACGAGGCCACCGAAGGCCTGGTGGAGGGCCGCCCGGGCGCCGACGACGCGTACGCGGAGAGCCTGGACCGCTGGCTGGAGCTGGGCGGTGCGGACCTCGACGAGCGGGCCGAGGAGGTGGCCGCCACCCTCGGGCTCAAGGTCGGCCTCGACCTGCCGATGACCGCGCTGTCCGGCGGCCAGGCGGCCCGGGCGGGCCTGGCCTCGCTGCTGCTGTCGCGCTACGACGTGTTCCTGCTCGACGAGCCGACCAACGACCTCGACCTGGACGGCCTGGAGCGGCTGGAGTCCTTCGTCAAGGGCCTGCGCGCCGGCACCGTGCTGATCAGCCACGACCGCGAGTTCCTGGCCCGCACGGTGACCCGGGTGGTCGAGCTGGACCTGCACCAGCAGCAGGTCAACGTGTACGGCGGCGGCTACGAGGCATACCTGGAGGAGCGGGAGATCGCCCGCCGGCACGCCCGCGAGGAGTACGAGGAGTACGCCGACACCAAGGCCTCGCTGGAGGCCCGCGGCCGGATGCAGCGCAACTGGATGGAGCACGGCGTCCGCAACGCCCGCCGCAAGGGCCCGGACAACGACAAGATCGGGCGCGCCCAGCGGCAGGAGTCCACCGAGAAGCAGGCGTCCAAGGCCCGGCAGACCCAGCGCATGATCGAGCGGCTGGAGGTGGTCGAGGAGCCGCGCAAGGAGTGGGAGCTGCGGATGGAGATCGCGTCCGCGCCGCGCTCGGGCTCGGTGGTGGCGACCCTGCGCGGGGCCACGGTGCGGCGCGGGGAGTTCGCACTCGGGCCGGTGGACCTGCAGGTCGACTGGGCGGACCGGGTGGCGATCACCGGGGCCAACGGCGCCGGCAAGTCCACCCTGCTGGCGGCGCTGCTGGGCCGGCTGGAGCTGGACGGCGGCAGCAGCGTGCTGGGTTCGGGCGTGGTGGTCGGCGAGGTGGACCAGGCGCGCGGGCTGTTCCTCGGCGGGGAGCCGCTGCTGGAGGCGTTCGCCGCGGCGGTGCCGGACACCGCACCGGAGGAGGTCCGCACCCTGCTGGCCAAGTTCGGGCTGAAGGCGGCGCACGTGCTGCGCCCGGCGGCCACGCTGTCGCCCGGCGAGCGGACCAGGGCGGCGCTCGCCCTGCTGCAGGGCCGCGGGGTGAACCTGCTGGTGCTGGACGAGCCGACCAACCACCTCGACCTGCCCGCGATCGAGCAGCTGGAGTCGGCCCTCGCCACGTACACCGGCACGCTGCTGCTGGTGACGCACGACCGGCGGATGCTGGAGACGGTGTCGGTCAACCGGCGGCTCACCGTCGAGGGTGGTCTGGTCCACGAGACCCGATAGGTCTGGACCTTCCGCCCCCTTTCGCCGATGCTCCGTCATGTGCTGTGCTGGGCAGCATGGTTGACAGCCCCCTGGTTGACAGCGCGTCGTCGGCGTCGTACCCGACCGTCGAGCTGAGCCCCATGACGGTGCCCACCCACGAGGCCGGCGGCCGCGCCCGCGCCTTCCACGACCTGATGGCCCGGCGCCGGACGGTGCGCGACTACTCGACCCGGCCGATCCCGGACGGGGTGGTGGAGTGGGCGGTGCGGACCGCCGCCACCGCCCCGAGCGGCGCCCATGTGCAGCCCTGGCGGTTCGTGGTGATCACCGACCCGGACCGCAAGCGGCGGCTGCGGGAGGCCGCCGAGGCGGAGGAGCGCGAGTTCTACGGGCACCGGGCCTCCGCGGAGTGGCTGGCCGCGCTGGCGCCGATCGGCACCGACTGGCGCAAGCCGTTCCTCACGGACGCGCCCGCCGTGATCGTGGTCTTCGAGGTGCACAAGGGCCCGGACTCGCCGCGGCCGTACTACACCAAGGAGTCGGTCGGCATCGCCGTCGGCCTGCTGCTGGCCACCCTGCACCAGGCGGGGCTGGCCACCCTCACCCACACGCCGAGCCCGATGCGCTTCCTCAACGAGGTCTGCGGCCGGCCGGCCGAGGAGCGGGCCGCGTACGTCATCCCGGTCGGCTACCCCGCCGACCACGCCCGGGTACCGGATCTGCACCGCAAGGACCTCGACCAGGTCCTGGTGCGGCTCTGAGCCGCGGGCGCCGGGGCCGGGGCAAAAGCGCTGGTGGGAGCGGATCCGGTGAGGCGATAATCCTGTCATGAGCCGCACAGCCGACACCCCTTGGCGCGACCCCGGGCCACCGCCGCCCGCCGCCGTCACCGACGGACGCCCGCCCGAGCTGATCGCCCTCGACGGCGGCGTCTCGCTGCGCCGCCGCCGCGAGGCGGACGGGCCAGCCGTGAACGAGGCGGTCCTGGCCAACCTCGCGCACCTGCGGCCCTGGATGCCCTGGGCGCAGGAGCCGCCGACCCTCCAGCACAGCATCGAGATGTGCCGGGCCGGCGAGGAGGTCTGGGACCAGGGCACCGACTTCATGTACCTGGTCGGCCTGGACGCCCGGCCGGGCAGCGTGGTCGGCGCGTTCGGCCTGCACGGCCGGATCGGCCCGGGCGCGCTGGAGATCGGCTACTGGGTGGACGTCGACCACGTGGGGCGCGGCATCGCCACCGCGGCGGCCCGCGCGCTGACCGGGGCCGCCCTCGCGCTGCCGGGCATCGAGCGGGTGGAGATCCACTGCGACGAGTCCAACACCGCCAGCGCGGCCGTCCCGCGCAAGCTCGGCTACCGCCTGGACCGGGTCCGGGATGCCGAGATCACGGCGCCCTCCGAGACCGGCCGCAACCTGGTCTGGATCATGGAGCGCTGAGCCGGTCAGGTGCTGCCGACGCGGCGGGGCCGCCGCGTCGGCAGCACCCGCCGGGCCAGCGGCGCTCGCCGGATCAGCGGCGCTCGCCGGGTCGGCAGCACCCGCCTTGTCAGTAGCGCTCGCCGACCGGTGCCGGGACGGCGTCCAGGGCCGCGAGCTCCTCGGGGCCGAGCACCAGATCGGCGGCGCCCGCGTTGTCGGCGAGGTACTTCGGCGTCTTGGTGCCCGGGATCGGCAGCACGTACCGTCCCTGGGCGAGCACCCAGGCCAGCGCCACCTGCGCCGGGGTCGCCCCGAGCCGGTCGGCGATCTCCCGCACCGCCGTCACCAGCGCCTGGTTGGCCGCCAGCGCGTCCGCCTGGAAGCGCGGCAGGGTGGCCCGCCAGTCCTCGGCCGGCAGGTCGGCGGCGGAGGTGAAGCGCCCGGCCAGGAAGCCGCGGCCGAGCGGGGAGAACGGCAGGAAGGCGATGCCCTGCGCCTCGGTGTAGGGCACCACCTCGGCCAGCGGGTCCCTGGTCCACAGCGAGAGCTCGGACTGCACGGAGGCCACCGGGTGCACCGCCTGCGCCCGCCTGATCTCCTCCACGGTGACCTCGGACAGGCCGATCGCCCGGGCCTTGCCGGCGGTGACGGCCTCGGCGAGCGCGCCCCAGGTCTCCTCGATCGGCACCTCGGGGTCGACCCGGTGCAGCTGGTAGAGGTCGACGTGGTCGGTGCCGAGGCGGCGCAGGCTGGCGTCGATCGCCTGCCGGACGTGCTCCGGGCGGCCGTTGCGCGCCACCCGCTCGTCGCCGGTGCCCGGCACCAGGCCGACCTTGGTGGCCAACACCGCCCGCTCCCGGTACGGCCCGGCCAGCGCCTTGCCGACCAACTCCTCGTTGTCGTAGGGCCCGTAGATGTCCGCGGTGTCGATCAGGGTGACCCCGAGGTCGAGCGCGGCGCGGATCACCTCGACCGAGGTGGCGTCGTCCCGCCCGGCGGGGTCGTAGGCCCAGGTCATCCCCATGCAGCCGAGGCCGACCACGCCGGTCGCGGGGCCGTTGCTGCCGAGTGTGGTGGTGCGCATCGCCGGTTCTCCTTCGGACGGTCGGACTGACGCGCCCAGCCTGCCCCTTGGAGTGCACTCCAGGTCAAGCGCGGCCCGGGGACGGGCCGTCCGCGTCGGACCGCCCGGCGCGGGCCACCGCCCGGCCGTGGTCGAGGGCGCGGGTCCTGACCCTGGCGGTGAGCCCGCCGTCCGGGAGCCGCACCAGCCCGTGCCAGATCCCGACCAGGTCCCGCTCGAACAGCGCACGCAGGGTGGACCGGGCACCGCGCGGGCTCCAGCCGTCGGCCCGCAGGCCGTCCATGACCTGGACCGGGCCGCCCGGCGCGGGCGGCCGGTCGAGGGAGAACAGCACCCAGCCCTCGGGGTCCTGCCCGCCGTCGGCGTCGACGATCGCGCGCAGGAACGCCCGCTGGCGGTCGTTCAGCCCGGTCCAGACCGCGGCCGCTTCCCGGTGCCCGTTCGCCGACCCACCCATCCCGCTCCCCTTCCCGGACGACGGGGGAAACCTAACAGCCCGGTCCGACAGGCCCGCGGGCCCGCCCGGGCCGTCGACCTTAAGGCGGCCGTAAGTCCGCCCCCGGATGCTTGACGTGCACACTTGGTCTAGTCCACTTTTACTCAGGACAGCACGACCCGCACCGGCACCGCACACCCCCTCCGGGCCCCACCGCGAGGGCAGTTCAGGCTCACCCCAGCTGCCGCGCCGCCGGCCCGCGTGCCGCCCCACCGGCCCGCGGGCGCCCTGGCACCGTCCACGAAAGGCACCCCCATGCCCCGTGCCGCAGTCCCCCGCCACGCCGCCCGCCGGCGCTCCCGGCTCGTCCCGCTGCTGTGCGCGGCCGCCCTGGCGGGCGGCGGCACCGCCGTCCTGGCGGGCGGCGCCGACGCCGCCGACGCCAACCTGCTCGCCAACCCCGGGCTGGAGACCGGCGCCCTGGGGCCCTGGACCTGTACGGCCGGCACCGGATCGGTCGTCACCTCCCCCGTCCACGGCGGCTCCTACGCGCTGCGCGGCGCGCCCACCAACAGCGACACCGCGCAGTGCAGCCAGAGCGTCGCCGTGAAGCCCAACACCAAGTACGCGCTGAGCGCCTGGGTCCAGGGCCAGTACGTCTACCTCGGCGCGACCGGCAGCGGGGTCACCGACCCCGCCGTCTGGACCCCCGGCGGCAGCAGTTGGCAGCAGCTCTCCACCAGCTTCACCACCGGCGCCGCCACCACCAGCGTCACCGTCTACCTGCACGGCTGGTACGGGCTGGGCGCCTACCTGGCCGACGACGTGGCACTCACCGGCCCCGGCGGGGGCAACCCGAGCCCCAGCCCCACCCCGACGGCCACCCCCACCACCACCCCGACCGCGACGCCCACCGCGACACCGACGGGCACCCCCACCCAGACCACCCCGCCGCCGAACGTCGCACTGCCGGTGGCGCCGTACGTCGACCTCGGGGCCTGGCCGACGCCGGTGCTGCGGGACATGGCGGCCGCCGGCAACCTCAAATCCTTCACCCTCGCCTTCGTCACCTCGGTGGGCTGCAAGGCCAGCTGGTTCAACGCCTACGACCCGAAGGCCGGCTGGGGCAAGGACCAGATCGACGCCGTCCGGGCCGCCGGCGGTGACGTGAAGGTCTCCTTCGGCGGCGCCTCCGGCACCGAACTGGCCCAGGCCTGCACCACGGTGGACGCGCTGTTCAACGAGTACGACGCGGTGGTCAACGCGTACGGCCTGAAGTACGTCGACTTCGACATCGAAGGCGCCGCCGTCGTCGACACCGCCGCCAACGACCGCCGCTCCGCCGCGCTGGCCAGGCTGCAGAAGGCCCACCCCGGCCTGAAGGTCTCGCTCACGCTGCCCGTCCTGCCCGAGGGGCTGACGGCCGACGGCGTGGCCGTGGTGCGCTCCGCGCGGGACGCCGGGGTGGCCCTCGACCTTGTCAACGTGATGGCGATGGACTACAACCGCCCGTCCACCGACTACGGGGACGACGCCGTCCAGGCCGCCCAGAGCACCCACGACCAGCTCAAGGCGCTCTACCCCGCGAAGACCGACGCCCAGCTGTGGGCGATGACCGCCGTCACCCCGATGCTCGGCGAGAACGACGACCACGGGGTCTTCAACCAGGGCGACGCCCAGCAGCTGGTCGCCTTCGCCAAGCAGCACCACCTGGGCATGCTCGGCTTCTGGGAGATGACCCGGGACGCCGCGGCCTGCACCGGCCCGCTCTACAAGTGCACCAACATCAGCCAGTCGCCCTACGAGTTCTCGAAGATCTTCGCCGGCTACACCGGCTGACGCAGCGCCGCCGACGGCCCCCGCCCGGTGGATCCCCCACACTCCACCGGGCGGCCCGGCACCCGGCCGCCCGGGCGGCCGCGGTCAGCCCACGGCCCCGGCGGGCGCGTAGTGCCGCAGGTAGGCCCGCATCTCCGGGGCCAGCCGGGCCGGGGCCCCGCCGTCGGCGAGGTTGAGCAGGTGCCACAGCCGGTTCTCGATCCAGAACCGGTGGGCGAACTGCTCGAACGACGGCGCGCACCAGCTGATCGCGGCCCGCAGCGCGGCCGGGTCCCCGAGACCGTGCCCGGCCGCCTCCGCGTCCTGCCGGGCCTCGTACGCGTCCTGGAAGTCGATGGGCGAGTGCACCACGAAGGTCTCGCCGGACGGCCGGAGGTACAGGTACCAGATCACGCAGTCCTGCTGGTCCCGCAGGAAGCGGACCAGGAAGGCGCCCGGCTCGACCGGGCTGGGCAGCGGCTTCGACAGGTCGCTCCAGCAGCACGTCACCGAGACCTCGTCGAGTGCCCGGTGGCTCCACTCGCCGGTCCCGAACGCCCGGAAGTCCGCGGGCAGTTCCAGCCCGACGGCGGCGAGCTCCGCCGCCAGCGCGCCGAGCTCCGCGACCCGCTCCGGGACGGGGTCCCCCGTCCCGCCGAGCCAGTCGAACCCTCCGGTGAACCGGTCGGGCTCCAGCGGCGGCAGGCTGTCGTAGGGGTAGTACTCGTAGGTCCCGCGGCACGGCCGGTACGCGCCGAGGTCGCAGGCGCACCACCTGGCCTCGAAACCGGCCGTGCCCAGGACCGCGTCCGACTGTTCACCCAGCACCGAGAGCCCCCGTTGATCAGGTCGAGCGGAATCGTCGGCGTCAGCATCGCACCGGCCACCGACACTCCCGCCGCGGGCGCCCGGACGGAGCGGGACAAATCCGGTACCGGCGCCGACGGCCGCGGCGCTAGCATCCGTTCAGCCGTCCGGGAGGAGCGCAGGAGGACACGATCCGGCCCCTGGGCGGCCCTCATGGGCCCGTCGGCCGCCGCTCGCCGGTGCGCCGCCCACGCGGGCGGGCGACCGGTCCGGGTGCGGCGCCGCGGCCCGTCCGACGCTAGGAGGGGCAGTGCAGCAGGACACCGCAGTGGACGACGCCGAGTTCGACGCCTACGCGAGGACGGTGGGCCGGCTCGGCCGGCTGCCCGCCGACCACCCGGTGCGGCTGCGCGCGGAACGGATGGCCCGCACCCTGGTCCGGGACGGCCGCCGCAGCCGGCGCCAGGCCGAGCGGGACGTCCGGCGGCTGGCCGACGCCCGGCTGCTCGCGGCCACCGCGACCGGCGCCGCCGACCGCCGGGAGGACGCCCCGCTGGTGCCGCCGGCCCGCCGCGAGCCGGCCGGCCAGCTGGCCGCGCCGCGCCGCTGCTACGTCTGCAAGGGGCACTACCGCCAGGTCGACGGCTTCTACCACATGCTCTGCCCCGGCTGCGCGGCCGACAACACCGCCCGCCGCGGCCTCTCCACCGACCTGCGGGGCCGGCGGGCGCTGCTCACCGGCGGCCGGGTCAAGATCGGCTTCCAGCTGGCGCTGATGATGCTCCGGGACGGCGCCGAACTGACCGTCACCAGCCGCTTCCCGCACGACACGGTGCGCCGGTTCCGGGCCGCCGAGGGCAGCGAGCAGTGGCTGGAGCGGCTCACCGTCGTCGGCATCGACCTGCGGGACCCGCGCCAGGTGCTCGGCCTGTGCGAGCGGCTGCGCGCCGACGGGCGGCCGCTGGACATTCTGGTCAACAACGCCGCGCAGACCCTGCGCCGCCCGCCCGAGTCGTACGCGCTGCTGGCCGCCGGCGAGCAGGGGGCGCTGCCGCCCGGCGCCGCGGTCGTCCACGCGCCGGGGTTCCGCCCGATGCCCGCGCTGGAGGCCGCCTGGCCGGTGACCGGGCTGACGCCCGCGCTGCCGTCCGGCGAGGTGCTGGAGCTGGCCGACGAGGCCGGGCTGCTGCCCGACACGGCGGCCGGCAACTCGTGGTCGGCGCGGCTCGGCGGGCTGGACCCGGCCGAGGTGCTGGAGACCCAGCTGGTCAACGCGCTCGCCCCGGCGCTGCTGTGCGACCGGTTGCTGCCGCTGCTGCTGGCCTCGCCGCACACCGCCCGCTACATCGTCAACGTGACGGCGGTGGAGGGCCGGTTCGCGGTCCGCAACAAGACGCCCGGGCATCCGCACACCAACATGGCGAAGGCCGCCCTGAACATGCTCACCCGCACCAGCGCGGCCGAACTCGCCGGGCGCGGCGTGCACATGTGCGCCGTCGACACCGGCTGGATCACGGACGAGAACCCGGCGCCGAAGAAGTCCCGGATCGCCGCCGCGGGTTTCCGCACCCCGCTGGACATCGTCGACGGCGCGGCCCGGGTCTACGACCCCATCGTCCGCGGCGAGGCGGGAGCCCCGGTGTCGGGCGTCTTCCTCAAGGACTACCGGGAGGCGGCCTGGTAACGGCGGTTCACCGGAACGGGCGGGCGTCGCGGGGCCCTTTTCCACCGTCGCCCGACCACCGGAGGATTACGATCGGTCAATGACGGACACAACCGACAGAGCAGGGGAACTCGCGGACCTCGCGGCCCGGTTCCCGAACCTGCACGCGCCGCAGCGCTGGGCGTGGGGCGGGATCGACGCCCAGTTCTCCGCGGAGCTGCCACCCGACCGGCTGATCACCAACATCCATCTGGTGGGCTTCGCCGACGGCGGCGTGGTGCTGTGCCGGGACGTCCGGGGCCACTGGTTCCTGCCGGGCGGTACCCGGGAGGCCGCCGAGACCATCGAGTCGTGCCTGGTCCGCGAGTTGCGCGAGGAGGCCGGCGCGCGGCTGACCGGCCCGCCGGTGTGGATCGGCGCGCACCTGGCGGTGACGGACACCCCGGAGCCGTACCGGCCGTGGCAGCCGCACCCGGAGAAGGCCTGGCTGTGGGGCTGGGCCGAGGTCGAGGTGGACTCCGCGCCGACCAATCCGGACGACGGCGAGCAGGTGGTCGAGGTCCGCGCGGTGCCGCCCGCCGAGGCTGCCCGGATGCTGGTGCGCGGCCGGGAGGCCTGGTGGGGCGAGCTGGTCGACCTCGCGGTCGAGTCCCGCAGCCGCCCCCACTGACCCGGCCGGGGCCGCACGGCCCCGGCCCGGGCACCGGCGACCGGCGGTCCGGGGGGCGGTCAGGTCAGGTAGCGGATCAGGCCGGGTAGCGGATCAGGTCGGCGGTGGACAGCGCGAAGGCGAAGGGTTCCGGAATCGGCACCGGGTCGCCGAACACGCCGCTCCACCGCCGGTGGTAGACGCCTGCGGCCGGGTCGGAGAGGAGCGTGACCGTGCCCTCCCTCGGATCGACCAGCAGGTACAGCGGGATGTCCATCAGCGGGTAGTCACGGACCTTGCCGACCAGGTCGTTCTCCGGGTTCGACGGAGAGACGATCTCCACCGCGATCGCCGCCAGCTCCGCCGGGACGTCGTTGCCGCCGCGCTCGACCACCGTGACCGGGATGTACGTCAGATCCGGGTTCCGGAGCTTGCCGACGTTCGGGGACGCCAGATCGGTGTTCTCGCTCGGCATCAGGTCGGCCGGCCGGTGGGCGTCGAACTGTTCCCGGACGATGAGCAGGTTGCGTTGGTGCACGACGGACGGGCCCGCCATCATGATGATCTCGTCGCCGGAGACCTCGACCTTCCAGCCGGACGGCGGGGTCAGGCTCTGTGCATACGCCAGCAACTGGGCGTGACGGTCGGGGATCCGGGGCTCGGCCATGACTCCATCCTTCCATTCGGGAGGCACCGGCGGCGTCCGGGCCGGCATGAACGGCGTTCACTACAATGCGGGCCATGAGTTCACCGTCCACCCCGGCCCGGGGCCGGCCGGCCCGGCTGGACCAGGCCCGTACCGTGGCGACCGCGCTCGAGCTGCTCGACGAGGCCGGTCTCGACGCCCTCACCATGCGCCGGCTGGCCACCGCGCTGGACGTGCAGGCCGGCGCGCTGTACCGGTACTTCGCCACCAAGCAGGACCTGCTGACCGCGATGGCCGAACGGATGCTGGCCGGGGTCGCCGCCGGGCCGGCGGCCGCGCCGGGCGCCGACTGGGGTGAGCAGCTGACCGGGCTGGCCGGGGCGCTGCGCCGGGCGCTGCTCTCGCACCGCGACGGCGCCCGGGTGTTCGCCGGTACCTACGCGACCGGCGCGAGCGTCCTCGGCTTCGCCGACACGGTGGTGGGGGTGCTGCGCGGGGCGGGGTTCGGCGATGAGGAGGCGGCGCGGGCGCTGCTGGCGGTGGCCAACTTCACGGTCGGCCACACGCTGGAGGAGCAGGCCGCCCGGCAGCCCGCGGACGGGCCGGGCGCGCCCGAGCGGTCCGCGGATCCGGAGCGGCTGCGCCGGGCGGTGGCCGAGGGGGAGTTCGAGCAGCTGGCGGCCGTCCTGCCCACCCTGACCGAGGCGGACTTCACCGCGCACTTCGCGTTCGGCCTGCGCCTGCTGGTGGAGGGCCTGCGCGCGGTGCTTGCCGCCGCCGCCGGCCGGTCCGGACGCTGAACCGCGGCGGGCGGGGCACCGTGCCCCGTCCGCCGCGGTCGTGTCCGCTACTTGGTCAGGCCGGCCCGCCGCAGGGCGTCCGCCATCGCGCTGTTGACGGCGGGGGGCTGGCTGCCGCCGGCCCGGCGGTCCTGGCGCGGGGGCCGCGGACCGCGGTCGCCGCCGCGCTCACCGCCCCGCTCGCCGCGCTCGCCCCGGTCCCGCCGGTTGCCGCCGCCCTCGCCGCCGCCCGCGCCGGGCCGGGCGACCTCGTCGTCGAGCCGCAGGGTCAGCCCGATCCGCTTGCGCGGCACGTCGACCGAGGTGACCCGGACCCGGACGATGTCGCCGGGCTTGACCACCTCGCGCGGGTCCTTGACGAAGTTCTTCGACAGCGCCGAGACGTGCACCAGGCCGTCCTGGTGGACGCCGATGTCGACGAAGGCGCCGAACGCGGCGACGTTGGTGACCACGCCCTCCAGCACCATGCCGGTCTCCAGGTCGCCGATCTTGTCGACGCCCTCCTTGAAGGTGGCGGTCCGGAAGGCCGGCCGCGGGTCGCGCCCGGGCTTGTCGAGCTCGCCGAGGATGTCGGTCACGGTCGGCACGCCGAAGGTGTCGTCGGCGAAGTCGGCCGGGCGCAGCGCCCGCAGGGCGGCGCCGTTGCCGATCAGGGCGCGCAGGTCGCCGCCGGTGGCGGTGAGGATCCGGCGGACCACCGGGTACGCCTCGGGGTGGACGGCGGAGGCGTCCAGCGGGTCGTCGCCGTCGGGGATCCGCAGGAAGCCGGCGCACTGCTCGAACGCCTTCGGGCCGAGCCGGGCGACGTCCTTGAGCGCCTTGCGGGTGCGGAACGGCCCGTTGGCGTCGCGGTGCGCGACGATGTTGTCGGCGAGCGTGCCGGTGATGCCGGAGACCCGGGTCAGCAGCGGCGCGGAGGCGGTGTTGACGTCCACGCCGACGGCGTTGACGCAGTCCTCGACCACGGCGTCCAGCGAGCGGGACAGTTTCAGTTCGCTGAGGTCGTGCTGGTACTGGCCGACGCCGATCGACTTGGGGTCGATCTTCACCAGTTCGGCCAGCGGGTCCTGGAGGCGGCGGGCGATGGAGACCGCGCCGCGGATGGAGACGTCCAGGCCGGGGAGTTCCTGGGAGGCGAAGGCGGAGGCCGAGTACACGGACGCGCCCGCCTCGGAGACCATCACCTTGGTGAGCTTCAGCTCGGGGTGGCGCTTGATCAGGTCCTCGGCGAGCTTGTCGGTCTCCCGGGAGGCGGTGCCGTTGCCGATCGCGACCAGGTCCACGGCGTGCTTCTTCGCCAGCGCGGCCAGGGTCGCGATCGAGGCGTCCCACTTGTTGGCCGGCTGGTGCGGGTAGATCGTCTCGTAGGCGACCACCTTGCCGGTGGCGTCGACGATCGCGACCTTGACGCCGGTGCGGAAGCCCGGGTCCAGGCCCATGGTGGCGCGGGTGCCGGCCGGGGCGGCGAGCAGCAGGTCGCGCAGGTTGGCGGCGAACACCCGGACCGCCTCGTCCTCGGCCTCCTGGCGCAGCCGGGTGCGCAGGTCGATGCCGAGCCGGACCAGGATCCGGGTGCGCCAGGCCCAGCGCACCGTGTCGGTCAGCCACTTGTCGGCCGGGCGGCCGCGGTCGGCGACGCCGAAGCGGGCGGCGATCCGCTGCTCGTAGTCGCTCTCGCCGGGCAGGTCGCCGTCCTGGGCGTCGAACGGCGACAGTTCGAGGTCGAGGACCTCCTCCTTCTCGCCGCGCAGCATCGCGAGGATGCGGTGCGAGGGGAGGCGGGTGTAGGGCTCGGCGAAGTCGAAGTAGTCGGCGAACTTGGCGCCGTCCTGCTCCTTGCCCGCGCGGACCGTGGCGACCAGCCGGCCGCGGCTCCACATCCGTTCGCGCAGCGAGCCGACCAGGTCGGCGTCCTCGCCGAAGCGCTCGACCAGGATGGACCGGGCGCCCTCGAGCGCGGCGGCGGCGTCGGCCACCGACTCGTTCAGGTACCCGGCGGCGAGCGCCTGCGGGTCCTGGGCGGGGTCGGCCAGCAGGGTGTCGGCGAGCGGTTCGAGGCCGGCCTCGCGGGCGATCTGGGCCTTGGTGCGCCGCTTGGGCTTGAACGGGAGGTAGATGTCCTCCAGCCGGGCCTTGGAGTCGGCGGCCAGGATCTGCGCGCGCAGGGTGTCGTCGAGCCTGCCCTGGGCCTCGATGGACTCGAGGACGGCGGTGCGGCGCTCCTCCAGCTCGCGCAGGTAGCGCAGCCGCTCCTCGAGGGTGCGCAGCTGGGCGTCGTCCAGTGCCCCGGTCGCCTCCTTGCGGTAGCGGGCGATGAAGGGGACGGTGGAGCCGCCGTCGAGCAGGTCGACGGCCGCCTTCACCTGCCCCTCGCGGACGCCCAGCTCTTCGGCGATCTTGCGTTCGACTGGCATGGTCACGAAGCCGGTCACCTTCTCCTGAGTTCCCTACGCGGGTCGGCGCCGTGTGCTGCGGCGCTCCGTCCGTCCGTCCCTGCGTTCCGTTCCGCCCTGCATTCTGGCAGGTGCCCGCCCTGATCCGGGCCCGGACCGGCCGGGCCGCCGGGTGTGGCGCCCGGGGCTGCGGTGGACCTCCGGGAAAATTCCGGCCGCTTCGGTGCGACCGGACCGGCCGCCGATTCGTGTAGGTGTGCGAAGGCCCGTGAAGATGCGGGACCGCGCGGCACCGTGCGGCGGGACACCAGAGGATCAGCAGTGACAGAGGACTTCCGCGCCATCCTGAACGACGAGCTGGCCGAGCACATCGCTCCGCCGCTGGGCGACCTGGTGGCGGTCGCGGCCCGGCGGGGCCGCCGGGTGCGCCGAATGCGGGCCGTGGGGGCGGTGGCGGCGTCGGTGGTGGCGCTGGCCACCGCGGGCGTGCTGGTGCTCGGTCCGTACGGGGCCGGCCCGCGGCAGGCGGCGCCGGTGGTCTCGGCGGCCGGGCAGGCGCCGTCGCTGCAGGGTCCGGCCGCGACGCCGGGGGAGGTCACCGGGTCGGCCGCGCCCCGGCCGACCGCGCCCGGGTCGCCCACCGCCGGGCCGTCCCCCGCGCCCACCGTCACGCCCGCCGGGGACCGGGTGAGGACCAGCGGGCCGGCGCTGCTGTCCGCCGTGCTCGGCGCGCTGCCGACCGGGCGGACCGACCACTACGCGGCCAGCAAGGACGGCCACGGTGTGCAGACGTACCTGGACACCGGGCACGGCGTCGGGATGGTCCGGGTCTTCGTCGGTGTCGGCAAGGTGCCGACGGCCGGCTGCCTGACGCCGCTCCCCAAGGGCGAGGACCCGGCGACCTGCTGGACCGACCGGCGCGGGCAGCCGGTGTGGGTGTCCACCGCGGACAGCGACAACTGCGTCGAGCAGATCGTGGTGCGGGTCGGCCATCCGGACGGCTCGGTGGTCCAGGTGAGCCTGGGCAGCTGCCTGGCCTGGAACGGCACCGCCAACCCCCGGGGGGTCATGCCGCTGACCGTGTTCCAGGCCGTCGAGCTGGCCGGGGACCCGTCCGTCTCGGCCTGGACGGACAGCGCCCTGCTGAAGCTCGCCGCCGATCGCTTCCCGGACCTGCCCGTCCTCGGCTGACCCACCGCCCTCGGCCGTCCGCGCCCGGCGCGGCGACGGCCCCACCTCTCAGGAACAGCACAGATCGGGGGAGAACCGGTGCGTGATGACGCCGAGTTCACCGCATTCGCCGAAGCAGCCGCCGTCCGCCTGCGTCAGATCGCCTATCTGATGTGCCGGGACTGGCACCTGGCCCAAGACCTCACCCAGACCACGCTCACCAAGCTGTACGTGGCCTGGAACCGGGTCAACCACAAGGACGGCGACCCGTTCCTGTACGCCCGCAGGATCCTGCTCAACTCGCTGCTCGACCACCGCCGTCGGCGCAGCAGCACCGAGCTGGCGGCCGACCGGCTGCCGGACCTGCCGCGGACCGCCGATCCGACGGACGTGCGGCTCACCCTGCTCGGTGCGCTGGCGCTGCTGCCGCGCCGCAGCCGGGCGATCGTGATCCTGCGCTACTGGGAGGACCACAGCGTCGCCGTGACGGCCGAGATCCTCGGCGTCAACGAGTCGGTGGTGAAGTCGCAGAGCATGCGGGCGCTCGCGACGCTGCGTGAACACCTGGGCGAGGACCGGGAGTTGTTCTTCTCCTGAGGCGGTGGCGGCGGGGCTACCAGATCGGCCGCAGCCGCCCGGAGGGCGCCAGCCTCAGCAGGTCGTCGCGCAGGGCCCGCAGCCGCTGTTCGCCGAGCACCTCGGCCCACGGGCGGACGGCCTCGGCCGAGGCCTCCTCGGCCGCCCGGGTGCAGGCCCAGCCGCGTTCGGTGAGCACGACGAGCCGGGCCCGGGCGTCGTCGGGGTGCGGCCTGCGTTCGACGTAGCCCTTGCGGACCAGCTCCTCGACCATCTGGCTGGCGGCCTGCTTGGTCACCCCCAGGTGCTCGGCCAGCTCGCCGACGCCGGCGCCGTCCGGGGCGAGCCGGACGAAGGCGAAGCCGTGCGCGGGGCGGATGTCGTCGAAGCCCTGCGCCCTGACCCGTTCGTCGATGCCGCGCACCAGGTCGGCGGCGAGGGCGAGGAGCAGCGGGGGGAGGCTGAGGGCAACGGTCCGGTCCATGGGTGAAGTCTGCCAGCAGCCTTGACAGGATCGTCAAGCAGCTTGACCATATAGACAAGCTACTTGACCACATCGATCCAGGAGTCCACCGTGCCCGTCATCCGGTCCACCGAACCCCTCACCCACGAGCTGCACGGCGCGCGGTTCCACTCGTACGCCACCGGGTCCACCGGCAGCACCGAACTGCGCGCCTGGCGCCTGGAGTTGCCCGCCGGGGCCGAGGGCGTGGAGCACACCGTCTCCAGGGAGGAGGTCTTCCTGGTGCTCGGCGGCGCCCCCACGCTCTCGCTCGACGGCGAGGCCGCCACCCTCGCCGCGGGCGACGTCGCCGTCGCCCCGGCCGGCAGCCGGCTGCGGATCGCCACCGGCGGCAGCCCGGCCACCGTCTGGGTGACCACCTCCGCCGGCCTCACCGCCACCCTCCCGGACGGCACGGTGATCAGCCCGCCGTGGGCCGCCTGACCCCGCCGCGACCGGCCCCGGGCCGGGGCGCGGGGCGCGGGGATGCGCCTACCGGCTCCGGTACGGGAGGAGCTCCGCGCGCTTGGGCGGACGGCCGTCGCCGGAGGAGCGGCCGGTCAGCCGGCGGCCGATCCACGGGCCGAGGTGCAGCCGCAGCCAGTGCAGGTCGGCGCGCAGCTTCTCGCCGCGCCCGCGCGGGGCGGCCGGCGGCAGCGGGGCCCGCCAGTCGTGGTCCGCGGGCCGGCCGAGCGCCTCCAGTACGGCGGTGGCCACCCGGCGGTGGCCCTCCGGTGAGAGGTGCAGCCGGTCCTCGTCCCAGAGCCGGCGGTCGTCGAAGCAGGGCGCCGAGAACAGGTCGACCACGGCCACCCGGCCCGGGTGCCGGACCGCGAGCCGCTCCACGAACGCCTTCATCCGCAGGATCGCGGGCAGCAGCCGCGCACCGCCGGCCAGTCGGCGGGCCGGATCGGTGCTGGTGAACATCACCACCGTGGCGCCGCCGGCCAGCAGCGCCTCGGCGGCCCCGCCGAGCTGCCGCTCGACCTCGGCGATGTCGCAGCCGGGCCGCAGCACATCGTTCAACCCGCCCGCCAGGGTGACCAGTTCGGCCCCCATCGCGGCGGCCGGACCGACCTGGTCGGCGCAGATCTGACCGATCAGCTTGCCCCGGACGGCCAGATTGGCGTAGCGGAACTCCTGGTCCGGCCGTTCCGCGGCGAGCGCGTCGGCGACCCGGTCGGCCCAGCCCCGGAAGTGTCCGTCGGGGAGCAGCTCGTCGCACATGCCCTCGGTGAAGGAGTCCCCGACGGCGACGTAGCTGCGGTACACGGTGGCGGTGATGTTCTCCATGGCCCGTCGATCGTACGCGCACCCGGCCGACGCCCGGCGGCCGGGCTACCCGGCGGTAGCGGCGGGGTACAGCCTGGCTCCGCCGCCCTCGGCCGCCGAGATCAGCGCTTCGGCCAGCGCGGCCGGGTCCTGGAGCATCGGGTAGTGGCCGGTGGGCAGCTCGAAGAAGCTGGTGTCCGGCTCGGCGAGCTTGGCGAACCGCGGCTCGCCGCTGCCGTGCAGCATCCTGGCCACCTCCAGGCCGAGGCCGTTGGCCAGGCAGAACACCCCGGTGGTGGGGACCTCGCGCCAGGCGCCGGTCAGCTCGACCGGCTGCCGGAAGGTGTCGACCGGGTGCGGGGTCACCAGCGCGAAGTAGCGTTCGGCGGCCGCCTCGGGCAGCCCGGCGAGCGAACCCCAGCCCGGCCGCAGCAGGGCCTCCCGGTCGCCCGTCGGGAGCACGCCGCCCGGCGGGACGCGCCGGATCCGGTCCCGGTGCTCCTGGTCCGGGAAGGTGTCGGCGAGCGACTCGCCGTCCTCCGGGATGCCGGTGTCGACGAAGATCAGCCGCGCCACCGGCCCGGGCGCCCGGTCCACGGCCCCGATCGCCGGGAAGATCCCGTAGCTGTGCGCGACCACCACCACTCCGGGCCCGGCGGCGGCGACCGCCGCGCCGACCGCCGCGGTGTGCCCGGCCAGGTCCGCCCCGGCCGTCTCGGCGGCCCGCTCGGCCAGCCCCGGCAGGGTCAGCGGCACCGCCCGGTGCCCCCGTGCCACCAGCTCGGAGGCGGTCTCCTCCCACACCCACGCCCCCGAGAACGCCCCCGGCACCAGTACGAACGTCGTCATCCTCGGACCACCTCTCACTCAGGACGCCGCAACCCGGCGCGGGCCGACCGTAGGACCTCCCGCAGGGGGAGGTTCCACCGCGCCGGACCGGCCGCGGGGCCGAGTTCGAACCGTCACCGCGACCCCGGGGCACTGCCCGGCTGCTCTCCGGCGACTGCTCCCGGCGCACTGGCAGACCCTCTCGCACCCGGTGCACCAGGGCGTTCGCCCGGTGCGGCGCGAGCGCGCGCCCGGGGGTGCCACCCGGCGGGGGCGGTGGAGCACCGCAGGACAGGCCGGGGTCCGGCGACCGGCCCGGGGCGCGTCCGCCGGTCCCGCCGGGTCCGCGGCGTTCCCCGGCCGGACGCCCGCCGCCGCCTCGTCCGGCCCGGCTTCGCGGACGCGCCCTAGACTGGCCGCGGGGGCGTACGGAGCGACGTACGGAGGGGCGTGCGGAGATGGGCGACGGGACCGGGCGGACGTACGGGATCGGTGAACTGGCCGAGGCGGCCGGGGTCACCGTCAAGACGGTGCGCTTCTACTCCGACTCCGGGCTGCTGCCCGAGAGCGGCCGCACCCCCGGCGGACACCGCCGCTACGGCGAGGCCGCCCTCGACCGGCTGCACACCGTACGGCGGCTGCGCGCGCTGGGGATGGGACTGCCCGCGGTCGCCGAGGTACTCGGCGGACAGCTCGATCCGGGCGAGGCGCTGGCCCGGGAGCAGGCCGAGGTCGAACGCCGGCTGACCGACCTGCGCTGGCGCCGGGCCGCGCTGGCCGCCGTCGCCGAGCAGCCCGGCGCACTCGCCCTGGTCGGTGACGCGCTGCGGACACCGCCCGCCACCGACGCCCTGGCCGCCTTCTGGCGCCGGGTGCTGCCGCTGCGGCTGCCCGCCCGGCTGGTGACCGGCATCATCGACGCGGCCGTCCCCGACCTGCCGGGCGCGCCCACCCCCGCGCAGGCGCTGGCCTACGCCCGGCTGCACGCGCTGGCCACCGACCGCGCCGCCGCGGCCGCCGTCCGGTCGGCCGGCGCCGGCACCTGCGGCCCCCGGGCCCGGCTGTACTACGAGGGGCTGGGCGAGGCGTACGCGCTGGCGGGCCGGCGGGCCCCCGACGCGCTGGAGTGCTTCGTCGCCGCGCACGCCGGCGCGGAGGGGGTCGCCGACTCCCCCGCCTACCGCGGCGCCCTGGCCGGCCGGCTGATGGGGCCCGACCCCTACATGGGCGAGTACTGGAGCAACGCGGCGGTGCTGAGCAGCGATCCCGCGCCCGGCATGGGGGCGCTGCACGCCCGGCTGGTCGGCGAACTGGCCGCCGCGGTACGGGCCCCGGCGGCTCAGGCCGGTCCGGCCGGTCCGGCCGCCTGAAGCTCCGCCGCGTCCACCGCGTCCACCGCGTCCGCGCCGTCCGCCTCGCGGGGCTGCGCGCCCGTGAACCAGTGCTCGCGGACCGCGTCCGTCGGCCGGGGCTCGCCGAGCTCCGGCAGGCCCCAGCCGGCCAGCGCCTCGACGACCTGACGCAGCGCCAGGCCGCGTTCGGTGAGCTGGTAGACCGTCGCGTTGGCGGGCCGCTCCAGCTTGCGCCGCACCGCCAGACCCTCGCCCTCCAGCTGCTTGAGGCGGGCGGCCAGGATGTCGGTGGAGACGCCGGGCAGGTCGGCGTGCAGGTCGGTGTAGCGGCGCGGGCCGCCGAGCAGCTCGCGGACGATCAGGAGGCTCCAGCGCTCGCCCACCGCATCCAGGGCGCGGGCGACGGCGCAGTACTGGTCGTAGCTTCGGCGTGACATGTGGATCAGCATAGCCAATAGGTTGGACTTTCCAAGTGCTTACTTGGTAGAACAAAGCATCCGCCGGTGTGGCGCGGTGACGGTTCGGGAGGCCGCTGATGGAGTTTCGCCAGTCCAGCAAGCTGAAGGACGTGTGCTACGAGATCCGTGGCCCGGTCGTCGACCACGCCAACGCACTCGAGGAGGCCGGGCACACCGTGCTGCGGCTGAACACCGGCAACCCGGCGCCGTTCGGCTTCGAGGCGCCGGAGGAGATCCTCCAGGACATCATCCGCAACCTGCCGAACGCCCACGGCTACAGCGACTCGCGCGGCATCCTGCCGGCCCGCCGCGCCGTGGTGCAGTACTACCAGCAGCGCGGCGTCACCGGGGTGACCGTCGACGACGTGTACCTCGGCAACGGCGCCTCCGAGCTGATCCAGATGGCGGTCCAGGCGCTGGTCGACGACGGCGACGAAGTCCTCGTCCCCGCACCGGACTTCCCGCTGTGGACCGCGGTGGTCCGGCTGGCCGGCGGCAAGGCCGTGCACTACCTGTGCGACGAGGAGGCCGAGTGGTACCCGGACCTCGAGGACATCGCCGCGAAGATCAACCACCGCACCAAGGCCATCGTGGTCATCAACCCCAACAACCCGACCGGCGCGGTCTACCCGAAGGAACTGCTGGAGGGCATCCTCGAGCTCGCCCGCCGGCACGACCTGATGGTGCTGGCCGACGAGATCTACGACAAGATCCTCTACGACGGGGTCGAGCACCACTGCCTGGCCGCGCTCGCCGACGACGTCGTCACCCTGACCTTCAACGGCCTGTCCAAGGCGTACCGGGTGGCCGGCTTCCGCAGCGGCTGGCTGGTGGTGTCCGGTCCCAAGCAGCACGCCCGGGACTACCTGGAGGGCCTCACCATGCTGGCCGGGATGCGGCTGTGCCCCAACGTGCCCGCCCAGTACGCCGTCCAGGCCGCGCTCGGCGGCCACCAGTCCATCCACGACCTCACCCTGCCGACCGGCCGGCTCACCGAGCAGCGCGACGTCACCTGGCGCGCCCTCAACGAGCTGCCCGGCGTCAGCTGCGTCAAGCCCAAGGGCGCCCTGTACGCCTTCGCCAAGCTGGACCCGGCGGTGCACAAGATCGTCGACGACGAGCGGTTCGTGCTGGACCTGCTGCTCCGGGAGAAGATCCACATTGTCCAGGGCACCGGCTTCAACTGGCCCCGCCCCGACCACTTCCGCTTCGTCACCCTGCCGCGCGCGGACGACCTGGAGACCGCCATCAGCCGGATCGGCCGCTTCCTGGCCACCTACCGGCAGTAGCCGGCCACGGCCGGGGCCGATCCGGCACCGGGACGGCGCTCAGCGGCGCTGCCACAGGGCGGGGACGTTCGGCGGCTCCCAGCCGGCCATCGCGGTGTGCCCCTGCAGGCAGCGGTAGGACGCGCCGCCGTGGGTGACCTGGTCGCCCGGACGGTACGCGGTGCCCGCCTGCCAGCTGCCGCCGGCCGGGCCGGTCGGCGAGGAGGTGGGCGACGGCGCGGGCGAGGACGGACCGGTGGGCGTCGGGGACGGCGAGGGCGGCTGGGCGACGTCGAGCACGAAGTCGAAGCTGCCCTCCTTCGCCGGGCCGGCCTGGCGGACGTTCATCAGCAGCGCCGCGTCGAAGATGGTGTCGGTGCTGTTGCGCGGCTCGCCCGGGAAGTACAGCTGCGTGGTGAGCACCGGGCCGCCGGGCGCCTGGGCCTTGACGTGCAGGTGCCGGGTGCGGCCCGGGTAGAGGCCGGGCACCACGGTGGTGAGGGTGAACGCCCCGCGGGCGTCGGTGAACTGGTGGCCGCGGAAGGCGAAGCCGGTGCTGTCGTAGGCGCCGTCGGTGTCCGCCTGCCAGAAGTCCAGCAGGGCGCCGGGGACTGGCCGGCAGGCCCGCCCGAAGACGTAGCCGGTGACGGCGAGCCGGGTGCCGGGGGTGGTCGCGGTCACCAGCGAGGTCCGCAGTGGGGAGCCGGGCTTGAAGTACGGGCCCTCGATCTGCTCGACGGTGGGGTGGTCGCCGTCGTCGCAGGCGGGGGTGAGGGCCGGCGGGCCGTCCCCGCCGTCCCGGGCGAGCGCGGCGCCGCCGCCGATCAGCAGGGGCGTGGCACCCGCCAGCACGGCGGCCCTGAGCAGCGACTTCCGGCTCAACCTGCGCTCGCCCAGGGGCTCGTGGAAGGGGTTCATGGTCGACTCTCCTTGCCGTGATGGCACGGGGACCACCCTGCCGGGTACATGACATGTGGGATGCCACGGTGGGGGCCCGGCAGGGTGGCGCGGTGGGGGGTTGCGGCTACGAAGCTACGGGCCCGGCCGGGCAGCCGTCGATGGACCTGATCCCGGGATCGTGGTGATTTCCTCCGGCCCCGGCCCGGAACTCCCCCGGACTCAGGCCCACTTCACGACGGAAGAAGCGGCAGAAGTACGACGGGTCGGCGAAGCCCGCCTCCGCCGCGACCTGGCGGACGCTCAACTCCGTCGCCACCAGCAGCCGCTTGGCCTCCAGGGTCTGCTGCTGCCGGATCAGCAGGGCCGGGGTGCGCCCGGTGGCCTCCTTGACCAGCTCGTGCAGCCGGCCGGTGGAGACCCCGAGCTCCCGGGCGAACGAGCCGACCGAACGGTCCGCCCGGCCCGGACGGGTGATCAGCCGACCGAACCGGGCGGCCAGCTCAGCCGCCCTCGGCGGCACCGGGCCCGGCGCCCCCGGCGCGGAGGCCCGCATCGCCCGGACCAGCAGCACGTGCAGATAGGCCTGCAGCACGCCCGGATAGCCGGCCGCGCCGGCCTGGTGCTCGCGCAGCATCTCGCCGAGCAGGCCGGTCAGCGCCCGCCCCTCGGCGCGGTCCGGGCGCAGCCAGGGGCGGCCGGCCAGCAGCCGCAGCAGACCGAGGTCCTCGGGGTGCTTGAGCAGGAAGTCCTCGTTGAACAGCAGCACCCAGCCACCCAGCCCGGAGGCCCGCGCCCAGTGGTGCACCTGGCCGGGCAGGACCACGCACAGGTGCGGCGGGTCGAGCGGCCACTCGACCAGGTCGAGCACGTGCGAGCCGCGGCCCTGGGTGACGTAGACGATCTCGTAGAAGGAGTGCCGGTGCGGGAAGGCCGCCCGGGAGAGCGGCCCGATGGTGTCGAAGGAGCCCAGCGCGAAGGGCAGCACCCCGGGCGCCGGCACCTCCAGGTTGTGCAGCGGCACCTGGCTTCTCGGCGGCCGGAGGGCAGGCAGGTCGGTCACGGCAGCAGTGTCGCCGCCCGACCGGGCACTGGTCCAGACCTCCTCCGGTCGCCGGGCCCTCTTCCGCGGGGGCTACGGGCGAGTAGCATCGCGCGGGGACAGCCCCCGACCGCCCACCACGAAGGACGCCAGATGGCCAAGCAGCCCGAGATCGGTTCCGCCGTACCCGAGTTCACCCTGCCCGGGCTGCTGCTCGCCGGGGACACCGCCGAGCGCCGCGACTACCGGCTGAGCGAGGCCAAGGGCGGCCCGCTGGTGCTGGTCTTCTACCCCGGCGACGACACCGCCGTATGCACCAAGCAGCTCTGCTCGTACACCTCCGACCTGGACCGCTTCAAGGGCCTGGGCGCCACCGTGTGGGGCATCAGCCCGCAGGGGCTGGACAGCCACGAGGCCTTCGCCCGCAAGTACCGGCTGGCGTTCCCGCTGCTGGCCGACACCGACCGCGCGGTGGCCACCGCCTTCGGCATCGCCGTGCCCGGGCTCGGGCTGCGCCGGTCGGTCTTCATCCTGGACGGCGACGGCACCCTGCGCTGGAAGCACGTGGCACTGATGGGGCTGACCTTCCAGCACAGCGACACCCTCGCCGACCAGCTGGCCGCGCTCGGCTGAACCGGCGGGCCCGCCCCGGACACACCGGAGCCCGGGCGCCGCACCCCCGTACGGGAGGCGGTGCCCGGGCTCCGGCCGTGGGGTCAGCGGCCCCAGCACTCCCCCGCCTTGCGGGCGATGGTGTAGTGGTCGACCTGCGTGCCGTCCTCGGCCAGCGCGGTGACCTTCATGGTCGCGGTGCGGCCCGGGTGCGCCGGGGCGACGTCGACCTTGATGAACGAGTAGCCGGTGTAGCGGACCCGCGACCACTCGACGGTCTCGGTGACCTTCACGCCGCCCTTGGCGAAGTGGTAGGTGTCGACCGAGTCGACCCGGTGCTCGTGGCCCTCGTAGGTGTCGGGGGCGTCGAAGGAGTACAGGCTGCGGCCTGCCGCGCCCGCCGTCACGTACACCACGCCGTCCTTGGCGGGCTCGACGGTGGCGCCGCTGGGCACCGCCTTGGAGACCTTGTTGCCGAGGATCGCGTCGGTGCGCTCGTAGACGTGGTTGTGGCCGTTGATCACCAGGTCCACCCGGTACTTCTCGAACAGCGGCACCCAGGCCTCGCGCACCCCGCCCTCGGAGGCGTGCTGGTGGGTGGTGGAGAAGGCGCAGTGGTGGAAGAAGACCACGATGAAGTCGACCGTGTCGTCCTGGCGCAGCTCGTGCAGCTTGCGGTCCAGCCAGCTGGTCTGCTTGCCCGCGGTGATGCCGAGGTTGGCGGGGATCTCGTAGGAGACGTCGTTGGCGTCCAGCGAGATGACGCCGACGTTGCCGTACTTGAAGGAGTAGACGCCGGGGGCGATGCGCGGGTCCGGGCCGTTCTCCGGCAGGAAGAAGCGGGAGTTCTCGCCGCCGTAGCCGTTGTGCGAGTACCAGGCCTCCATGTCGTGGTTGCCGTAGGAGACCATCCACGGGACCTTCGAGGAGACCGTCTCGGTCTGGGCCAGGAAGGCGTCCCAGGTGAGGGCGTTGTAGACGGACTTGTCGGAGTCCTGGCCGGAGCCGGCCGGGTCGGCGTAGCAGATGTCGCCGGCGTGCAGGTGGAACGACGGCTTCTGGGCCAGGATGATGTGGTCGTTGCCGGCCGCGTGGGCGCTGACACCCTGGTCGCCGAAGGCGGTGAAGGTGAACGGCGCGAACGGGCGGCCCCAGCGCCAGGAGCGCTCCGGGGCGGTGCGGAAGGTGCTCAGGGTCGAGATCGCCTGGTGCGAGGCCGGGTCGAAGCCCTGGTGGCCGACGCCGTAGTAGTAGGTGGTGTCGGAGTCCAGGTGGTCCAGCTTGACGTGCAGGTAGTACTGGTCGACGGCCTGGCCGGTCGGGGTGAGCGCGGGGGTGTGCAGCGCCCGCACCTCCGCCTCGACCTTGTGGCTGAGGTCCCACGGGTGCTTGCCGTAGCGCAGGAACGGCTTCTTCACCGCGGCCGGCACCTGCCAGGAGATCCGGATCTGGCGGTCCGGCTCGGCACCGAAGGCGAGGTGGCGGCCGACCGGCGCGACCAGCGCACCGTCGATGCCGTCCGTGACACTGCGGCCCGGCGCCGCCGGGTCGGCGTACGCGGTGCCGGAGCCCAGCGCGCCGCCGACGGCCAGCGCACCGACCGTGACCGCGCTGGAGCGCAGCAGCTTGCGGCGGGAGAACGTGCTGCGCAGGTACTCGTGCTGCTCGGCCATGCTCATGCGGTCGGCGAGCTTCTCGGGCACGCCCATGCGAGGGATATCCATGGCTGAGACGTTCCCAGCGCGCGATGGCAGGTACACGGACATTCGGTGAACGAGCGACTACCGGCGGGTCTGACGGACCGCAAGATTTGTCCATGTGTTCGCAAAGCGCGGTCACCCACCGTGACCGGGCGGCATGGTGACGGGCCGTAGCGCCGTGGGGTCCGCCGTCCACTCGATGCCCCCGCCGACCGGCCGCAGGTGGACCAGCCGCCGGGTGACCCGCTCGGTCCAGCGGTCGGTGTGGACCTCCTGGCAGACGATCCTGCCGACCCGTCCGGTACTGGTGTCCCGGGCCAGTTCGCCGTCCCTGGGGTGCCGTTCGAAGGAGACGCGTTCATCGCGCACGCCGCTCACCTCCGACCGGACGGCCGGGGCCCTGCACGCTGCGGAGGTCGGGGTTGCTGTCCACGCCCACGGAGACCCGCGGGCCGCGGCCCGATAACGGAGAACGGCGCACCGGGACCGGACGGCGGGCCTCGGTGTCCGGCGTCAGGCCGTCCCGGCGGCCGCCGTCCCCGGCTCCTGTTCCTGCTCCGCCTGGGAGGCCTCCGGTTCGGCCGGCCGCAGGCGGCGGGCGGCCCAGACCCCGCCGGCCACCATGAACAGTCCGCCCACCGCGAGGATGGTGTCGATGCGTCCGAAGTGCACGCCCGCGACCCGCAGGTCCAGGCCGCGCAGCGCGGTGCTGGCCAGGAAGCCCGCCAGCGCCATGGTGGAGATCGCGGCCAGCTGCTGCACCGGCCCGATCACGGTGACCACCCGGCCCAGCAGGTGCTGCGGGGTGACCCCGAGCAGCAGCGGGCCGACCACCACGTTGACGGCGCCGACCGGCACGCCGATCAGCGCGATCACCACCACCGCGAGCGGCAGCGCGGTGAGCCGCGAGTAGAGCACCACCCCCGCGCCGGTCGCCACCAGGCAGAGCCAGTAGATCCGGTGGTCGCCCATCCGGCCGGCGACCGCACCCGCCAGCAGCCCGCCGAGCAGGGTGCCGACCGCGAACGCCGCACCCAGGGTGCCCAGCCAGGAGGCGGCGGAGTGCAGGTTGTCGGTGACGAAGAAGACGTCCAGCACGTTGAGCGCGCCGACCCCCAGGGTGTAGACGCAGACCGAGCCGAGCAGCGCCATCAGGACGCGGTTGTGCACGAAGAAGCTGACGCCCTCGCGGAAGTCGGCCCGGAAGGTGGACGGGCCCCGGTCGGCCGGGCGTTCGGTCGGCGCCACCATCAGCGACCTGATCAGCAGGAACGACAGCACGAACGACAGCGCGTTGGCCACCAGCGCCCACTGCACCCCGGCCGCGAACAGCAGCGGCGCGGCCAGCGGCGGCCCGACGATCCCGGCCGCGCTGCCGGTGGCCGAGGACAGTCCGAACGCCCGGGTGCGGTCCGCCTTGGGGATGGCCGCGCCGATCACCGCGAGCCGGGCCGGGTTGAAGAACTGCCCGGCGCCCGCGCAGACCGCCACCGCCAGGTAGACCAGCGCGAGGGCGAGCCAGGCCGGGATCCGGTCGCCCGCCAGCGGCACCAGCAGCAGTGCCAGGATCACCACGGCGCGCAGCGCGTCGGTCGCCAGCATCAGGCGGCGGCGGTCCCAGCGGTCCACGAACACCCCGGCGACCGGGCCGACCAGCAGGGTCGGCAGGGCGGCCGCCAGCAGGACGCCGCTGACCGCGGCCGGGGCCCAGCTCTGGCCCTTGGCGATCACCGTGCCGACCCACAGCAGCACGGTGGTGTCGAACACGAAGTCGCCGACCACCGAGACCGCCTGGCCGAGCCAGAGCCGGTGCCAGTTGCGGTTGTGGCGCAGGCCGGCGGCCGGCTGCGGCGGTGCCTCGGCGGGCACGGTGTCGGTCATCTCGTCTCCCGAGGGCGGTGCGGTGCGGGGTCGCTGCGGACGTGGTGCTGCCGGGCCGGGTGCGGTGGTGTCCGGTGGTGCGGGGCCGGGCGGGACGGGCCCGAGTGGGTGAGCGCGCGCAGCAGTGACCCGCCGCCGGTCGGCGCGGTCTCCGTACGCTCCGGGCGGAGCCGGGCCGAGACCTCCTTGGCGTCGGTCCCGGCGAGCTCGGCCGCCAGCCGGCCGGCCAGCGCCGCCGCCCTGGCCGCGAGCAGTTCCTCGAAGCCGCCCGGGTCGAGCCGGTGGAAGCCGTACGGCAGGCACTCGCGCAACTCCTCGGCGGCCAGCGCCCGTTCGACCAGCGGACGGAACACCGCCCCCCAGGTGACGGGGCGCAGCGCCACCGACAGGTGCACCGAGGCCTCCTCGGTGGCGTCGCCGACGTGGACGAACCCGCGCGGGATGTACAGGCACTCGCCCGCGTGCAGCACCACGTCCAGCAGCGGCTCGGGCTCCGGGCCCGGCCGGGTGGGCGACCACTCGCGGACCGGCCAGCGTTCGGTGGGGGCCGACACCCGCCAGCGCTTGGAGCCGTGCACCTGGCGCACCAGCACGCCGGCGGTGTCGTAGTGCGGGGCGACGCCGCGCGCGCCGGCCGGGGTGAGGAAGCCCGCGCAGTAGGTGGCGAAACCGGTCTCGGCGGTCAACTCCCGGCAGAAGGCGGCGACCTGGGGGCAGTACGTCTGCAGCTCCTCCAGCACCAGGGTGGCCCCGGCGGCGACCTCGCGTTCCACCGCGCGGCCGTCCACCAGGGGCTCCCGGCGCCCGGCCGTCCGCTCCCGGCTCCGCCCGACCCGGGCGGCGGGCAGCTCCTCGCCGTCCCGGAACAGCCGTACCGAGGGCAGCGGCAGACCGGTGGTGTGGATCAGCCGCTCCGCCGTCCGCGCGTCGAACACGTCGGAGAACGAGCCGAGCGCGACCGCGACGAACGGGCGGCTCTCCCAGTCGCTCTCCAGCCGGTCGGCCGTACCGACCAGCCGGGCCAGGCTGCCGGCCATCGCGCTCACACCCCCGCCCGGCTGCGGACCGGTGCCAGCGCCAGGTGCAGCTGCCGGGTCACCTCGGGGAGCCGGGCCAGGTCATGGGTGCGGGGCGGGGCCGGTTCGCCGAGCCGCAGCAGCGCCCCGCGCACCAGCGGGGCGTCCCCGCGGGCCTCGGCCAGCGCGGCCCGCAGCAGGATCCGGCCCTGCTGCTCGCGGCCGGCCCGCTGCAGGGTCGCGCCGAGCACCGCCCACCAGCGCGGCACGGTCAGGGGCGACGCCCAGGGGCCGGGCAGTCCGCCGACCGTCTCCACCAGCGGGCCCGTCAGGTCGAGGGCCCGTTCGTGCTGCCCGCGGCCGGCCGCGTGCGCGGCCAGGTGCAGGGTCCGGACCACCGCGAGGCGCCGGGCCATCGGGTCGGGGTCGGCCAGGGCGTCCGGGCCCGGCGCCCCGGCCGCGTCGGCGCCCAGCAGCCAGGGGGCCTCGGCGGCGTGCTGGACGCCCTGGGACGCCAGGGCGGGCCAGCGTGCGGTCAGCCGGGCGGCGGCGCCCGCCAGCAGGTCGGCCCGGCCCCGGCGGTGCAGGATCTTGCAGGTGTCGCTGACCCGGATGTTGCGGGCCAGCGCCCGGACCTGACGGGCCAGCGCCGGGTCGGCGGCCACGTCCTCGGGCCACCAGTCGACGTCCTCGGTGTGCGCCCGCTCGCCGTCGGCGATCCGCTCCAGGGCGGCCAGCCCCGCCAGCGCCCGGTCGAGGTCCCCCGCGTAGCCCTCGATCCGGACCAGGTTGACCTGCGGCTGCAGGGCGAACGCGGCCAGCCTGGCCGGTGTCCCGCCGTCGGTGCGGACCCGGCTGCGGGCGTAGGCGATCTCGGCGCGGCACAGGGCGCGGGCCCGGTCGGGGCGGCCGAGCCGGAAGTGCACCAGGGCCACCAGGTTGGCCGCCACGAACAGCGGCTCGGGGTCGTCGCCGGCCGGGCGGTCCAGCAGGTCCCGGGCGCGCGCCACGGCGGCGGTCTCGTCCTGCGGGACGCGCTCCTCGTCGGCGAGGAAGCCCAGCCAGTTCGGTGCCGGTGCTGTCACGGTACGTCCTCCTTCGCGGGCTCCGACCGGCGCGGCGGATCGCCGGCCGGATGGGGCGGGACGGGCAGGTCGGGTGCGGTGGGCAGGTCGGGCTCGGTAGGACGGTCGGGCTCGGTGGGGCCGTCGGGCTCGGTGGGGCCGTCGGACGCGGTGGGACCGTCGGACGCGGTGGGGCCGTCGGGCTCGGGCGGCGCGGCGGGGGTCCCGGTGGTACGGGCCTCGCGTTCCAGGAGCCGCCGCCACAGCCCGAGGGCGGTGCGCTCGCGGACCCGGTCCAGGCCGAGCCGGTTGGCGTGCAGATGGAGCAGGGAGGCCACCGCGTGGTGGCGGCGGTCCGCCCCGGCGGGCCCCGGCCAGTGCTCCGCGAGCAGGCGCCGGTACTCGGCGGCGGGCGCGGCCCAGTACCCGGCGGCAGGATCCGCCGGACCCTCCGGGTCGGCTCTGAGCCGCCACAACTCCCGCCCGTGGCGCCGGTGTTCCTGGGACCCGGCCCGGGAGTCGGCCGACCGCACGGCCAGCAGCCGCCGCTCGGCCGGGTCGGGGACCAGCAGCGCCGCGTACCGGTCCAGGCTCAGCGCCGCCGCCACGGCGCGGGGCAGCCCGCCCGGCGGCGGACCGGCGAGCAGACCGGCGACGGCCGCCGAGTCCGCGCAGAACAGCCGCTCGGCGGCCCCGATCAGCGCGGGGCCGCCGTAGCGGTCGGCCTCCGGCCGGTAGGCGCGGACCGCCACCTCGTGCACGGGCAGCCGCCCGGCGGACCCCCGGGCCCAGTCCAGCAGCTCCTCCAGCAGGCCGGGCCGGTACCGGACCCTGATCCGCAGGTGTTCGAGCGGATCGGCGTACCGGAGGAAGAACAGCCCGCCGCCGGGCCGCCCGAGCTCGGCCCGACGGGCCGCCAGATCGGCCACCAGGGCGTCCTGCCAGGGACCGCGCAGGTAGAGGTGGAGCGAGAGCCAGCCGGGCGCGGCCTCCCCGGCCCGGGACCCGGCCCCCGGCGCCGGCGCGGCGGCGGCGGCGGCGGTGGGCGGCACGGCCGAGGTCCGGGGGCGCCCGGGCGCGGAGCCGGCGGCCGGGGGCGGTCCGCACGCGGAGTCGGAGCGCGGTGCAGCCCCCGCCCCGGCCGCGGGCCCCGGCGTCGGCGTCGGCGTCGGCGTCGGCGTCGGCATCGGCATCGGCATCGGCATCGGCGAGGGGCCGGGTACGGCCGCTGACGCGGGGTCGGGCGGCGGCCCGGTACGGGTCGCGGTCGCGGGTGGCCGCGCGGGCCGGGGGTCGGGCGAGGGTGCGAGGGTCGTCAGGACGACCGGGATCACCGCCTCGAGGAGGTGCCGTCCGCCGTCCGCCGCCGCGACCGGTCCGTGGGCGGGGTCCGGGGCGGCCTCCTCCAGCAGCAGTCCGGTGTCGTCGGCGCGGTCGAGGGCGTGCCGCAGGTGGGCGAGCGAGACCGCGCTGGCCAGGTCGAGCAGCAGGTGGCGCCCGGCCTGCACCAGGTGGACGTGGCGCGGGACGAGCCAGCGCTCCGCCCAGCCGCGGACCTGCTTCGCCGAGCAGTCGCCGAGATCGTCGCGGCCGGGACGCCAGGCCGCCGGGGCGAGGACGAGTCCGTCGCGCTCCAGCCGGGGCCGGAACGGGCCCTGCCCCGTGGGTCCCCAGTCGAACGGCGCGGGGTGGCGGAACTGGTTGGCGGAGGCGTCCAGCAGGAAGCGGCAGACCGGCGGGGCGAGCCGCAGGTCCAGGGCCGAGGCCTGGGTGAGGTGCAGCAGGCCGCCGGTGGCGGCCTCGTACAGCTCGAACCGGCCGTCCCGGACGCCGACCGACACCTCGGCGAGCGGCAGGCTCTCCCCCTGGGCCGGGACGTCGACGGGCAGGTGGCGCGAGCGCCAGGGTTCGCGGGCGGCCACGTTGGCGGCGGCGCGGCGCTCGGGGCGGTAGCCCAGTTCGACGAACCGGTGGTGCGGGGCGGCGGCCTCCTCGGCGGCGCGGGCGGCCCGCAGCGCGGCGCGGGCCGCCGGGTCCAGCAGGTCGGACACCCGGCCGTAGGCCACCCCCGCCGGTACGGCGCCCGGGCCGCTGAGCGCTGCCCGGATCCGGCCGTCCGGGCCGCGGCCGAGCCGCAGGCAGATGTCGGCCGCCGGCAGGGCCGGGCGCAGCCGGTCGATCGGGTGGTCGGGGGCGAGGCGGGCGAGCAGTGCGTCGTCGAGTTCGCGGACCGGGTCGCGGTCGGCGAGGGCCCGGGCGACCAGGGCGGCGAGCAGCGTGTCGCGGCCGTCGGGGCCGGGGGCCGGGCCGCTGTCCAGGACCCGCAGGTCGGTGAGGGTGTGGACGGCGGCGAGGGCCGGTACCCGGGCGTGCGCGCCGAAGTGGTCGAGGAACGCGGCCGCGGCGCGGGCCAGGTAGCGGGGGTAGCGGCTGCCCCGGCCGACCAGGGCGAGCAGCCCGGCGGCCTGTTCGGCGAACCGGGCCGCCTGCGGGTCGAGGGCGGAGCCGGGGGCCGGGCGGGCCACGCTGTCCAGGTGGAGGGCGGGGCGGGGCCGGGACCGCAGGACGGGCAGCAGCCGGGTGAGCGCCTCGGCGGGGTCGGCGGGGTCGGTGGGGGCGTTCAGCTGCTCGCACAGGCCGAGCAGTGGTGCGGGGGCACCGGGGCCGGGCCCGGCGGGGCGCAGGAAGCCCAGTCTGACCAGGTCGCGGACCAGTCGCCGGGCCGCCGCCACCCCGGCGGGTTCGCTCACCGCGGGGTCGCTCACGCCAGGTTCGCTCACGGCAGGTTCGTCCGCGGCAGAGGCCCCGGCCGGGTCGGAGGCCCCGGCCACCGGGCCCGGGTGGCCGGTGAGTTCGGCGAGCAGCCGGGCGACCGGGACGGGTCGGGCGGCGGCCCGCAGCACGGTGCGGACCGGTTCGCTGCCGCGCAGCCAGTGCGCGGCGCCGCGTCCGGCGGGCTCCCGCCAGGGGTGGCCGTCGAGGAGGTGCACGAGGTCGGAGACGACCACCGTGTCCTGGTCGCCGAGTGCGGGGCGGGACGATGACGCCGCGTCGGGTGCGGTGGCGTCGGGTGCGGCGGCGTCGGGGCGGGCGACCGGGCGGGCCGGGCCGGACAGCCGCAGCAGGTCGCCGCCGCGGTCGGTTCCGGTGGGCCGGCCGGCGCGGGCGACGGGGACCGCGGTGACCGCGGCGGCCAGCCCGTACGGGGTGGGCCGGGTGCTCAGCCGGTTCAGGCAGCGGTCCAGCGCGAGCGCCGTCCTCGGCCCGTCGGGGCCGCCGGCCTCGGCGAGCGCGCGGGCCAGGTCGGGCGCGGAGTGTTCGACGGCGGCGGCGAGCAGCGGGGTGCGCCAGGCTTCGGCGAGCAGGGCGCGGTGGGTGGCGGGCCAGTCGGGGTCGTCCGGCCGACAGGCGGCGAGCAGGCCGGTGTAACCGTCGGCGGGCAGCGCCGGAATGCGCAGCACGGCCACGTCGGCGGCCCGGTACCGGGGAATTCCGGGTCGGCTCCGATCGGTCATTCGGCCCTCCCCGCGCCGCTGGATGGGATCCGGCGCCGAGGGCCGCCGGATGTTCGCCGGGAAATCACGCATGCGGGCCCCGGGACGCCCGTACGGATGGCGGCCCGCACCTTGCCGGCGGCACCTGATCGACCGTCGGCAAGGGGGGTCCGGCTCCGGCCGGGTGTCAGTTGGCCGAGCAGCCGAAGTTGATGTTCGTGAAGCCGGCCTCGTCCTCGACGTCGGCCGCGTGGCCCTCGACGTCGCTCTCGGCCAGCTCCGCCTCGCGGGCGGCGGCGGCCAGCTCCTCGGCCTCGTTCTTCTCGAATTCGTTCGACATGAGCCCTCCCATGGGTTCTTGACGGTGCCTCGGGCGCGCTTGTGCGGCCTTTTCGAATTCTTCTCAACGGGCGGACGGCCGTCAACACTCGCGACAACATTCGAAAAACACCGGAGATACCGGAAAAATGGCAGGCAGAATTGCCGCTCGGAACTTTCGGTGAAACTGCCGAAGGTATTTCGCTCAGGGCGTTCCGGGCGGCTCGGGGCCGGTCAGTTTGGCGGCCCGGGCGGCGGCCAGGGCCTGTCCGGCCCGCTCGGCGAGGTCCGGGCAGCCGGGTGCGGCGCGGGCGATCCGCAGGGCGGCGGTCAGCGGCAGCAGCAGCGCGCCGGCGCCGCGGACGGTGTCCAGCTCCGCCAGCGACCGTTCGATCGGGCCGCGCGCCGCCGGGTCCCCCCGGGCGGCCAGCCGGACGGCCTCCACCTGCTGGTGCAGCACCCGGGCCTCCCAGCCCGCCCCGGGCGGTGGCGGGTCCCCGGCGGGGGCCGGGCCTTGCTGATCGAGCAGCCAGGCGGAGGCCAGGCAGCGCGCGGCCGCCGCTCCGGCGCCGGCCTCGGTGCAGCAGTCGGCGGCGGCCCGCTGCCAGTGCGCGGCCCCGGCCGGGTCGCCGGCCCACTCCTCGACGGCGCTGCGGAACTGGAACAGCCCGGCCAGCGCGGCCCGGTTGCCGATCCCGGTGAACACCTCCCGGGCCTGCTCCAGCAGGTCCCGGGCGGGCTCGGCGGCTCCGCCGAAAGCGTGCAGCAGCGCGGCCGAGCAGCCGACCAGGGCGTGCAGCGCCGGGGCGTCGGCGGTGGCCCGCCGCAGTTCCTCGCAGCGGGCGAGCGCGTCCCGCACCGGGCTGTCCCCGAAGGCCAGGCAGAGCGCCAGGTTGGCGTGGACCTCGGCGGTCCCGAGCCCGGCCCCCGCCGAGCGGATCCCGCCGTACGCGGCGTCGAGCAGCCGCTCGCCCAGCCGGTAGTCGCCGGCGCCGATCGCGGCGAGTCCTTCGAGCAGCAGCAGCCGGGCCCGGGAGGCGTGGTCCCCGGCCTGTTCGGCGAGCCGGCGGGCGGCCCGTACGGCGTCCGGGCCGGCCGGGCGCAGCGCCAGCTCGTTGGCGCGGAGCTGGAAGACGGCGGCCGGGTTGCCGCCGGACGGGCCGGCGGCGGGCTCGCCTGCGGCGGACCGACCTGCGGCGAACGGGCCGGCGCCGAACGGGCCTTCGCCGGACGGCTCGGCGGTGGACAGGCCTTTACCGGACAGGTCCGCACCGAACCGGCCTTCACCGGACAGGCCCGCACCGGACGGGCCTGCGGTGGACGCGAGGTGGTGGGCGGTGCGGTCGATCAGCTCGAGTGCGTCCGCGGTCCGGCCGCAGGCGGCCAGGGCGTAGCTCTCGATCGCCGCCGCCTCCAGTTGCAGGGCCGGGTCGGCCGCCGACTCGCGTGCGCGGGTGGCGAGTTCGACCGCGCGCCGGACGTCGGAGCGGCCGACCGCCCGGCGGGCCGCGGCGACCAGGCAGCCGGCCGCGAGTTCGGCCGCGCGGGCCTGCTGGGGTGAGCCGGGGCGCAGTTCCCGTTCGCACTCCAGGGCCCGTTCGGCGTGCACGGCGGCCTGTTCCAGGGCGCCGGGGGCGGTGGCCGCCTGCCCGCGGAGCAGGCCGGCCACCGCGGTGTGCAGCTCGGCCCGGTCGGCGAGCGCCAGGTGGGCGTACGCCACCTGGGCGGGGCTGCGGCAGTCGAAGCGCAGCCTGCCGTCCTCGCCGGGCCGCCCGGCTGCGAGTTGGCGGTGCTCCAATTCGGCGATGGCTTCGGCGAGTTCGGCGGGTTCCAGGCCGGCCGTGGCGGACAGCTCGCGGGTGCCGACAGCGGTGCCCCAGGCGCCGATGCAGCCCAGGACCCGGCGGGCGGGGTGGCCGAGCCGCTCGATCCGGGCGCCGAGCGCGGCACTGGCCGAAGGGGCGACCAGGTCCTCGATGCCGTCGGCGGACAGTGCGGCGAGCTGTTCGAGGAAGAGCGGATTGCCGCCGCTGCGGGCCACCAGCGCGGCGGAGGCGGCCGTGTAGTGCAGTTCCAGGTCGCCGTCGGCGGGGGTGGCCGGGCGCAGCAGGCCGAGCAGCCGGTGGCCGTGCTCGGCGGACAGCGCCGGTACGCCGAAGACGGTGGGCCGCCACCGCAGCCCGGCGGGCAGGTCACGGCCGGCCAGCACGAGGACCACCGGGCCGTGGCCGTCCGGCACGGCGTGACCGCCTGCGACCTCCCCGGCGTCCGGAACGCCGTCGATCACCTCGAGCAGTTCCGCGGGTGCCCACTGGACGTTGTCGATCAGCAGCAGCAGCGGTCGCCGGGCGCTGAGCCGGGCAAGGCGGCGGCCGATCCGCCAGCCCAGTTCGGCGGTGGACCCGGCGATCCCGTTGCCCGCTGCGGACACTGCGGACACTGCGGACGCTGCGGACGCTGCGGATCCGGCGGGCGTCACGGCGCCGGACATTGCGGCGCCGGACATTGCGGTGCCGGGCGTCGCGGCCGCCAGTGCGGTGTCCAGTTCCAGCAGCCGGGCGCGCCCCTGGGCGTGGTCGTCGCGGGCACAGTCCAGCCGGACCACCAGCGCGCCCGCGGCCGCCGGTCCGTGCGCCAACTGCCGTAGTACGGAGGTCTTTCCGCTGCCGGGTTCGCCGTTCACGGCGAGCAGCGAGCCGCCCGGGCGGCGCAGCGCGGCGGCGAGGGCGGCGGTGAGGTCCGCGAGCAGTGGACGCTGGTTGACGAAGGGCGGCCGGGCGGCGGCGGGCCGGGCGCCGGGTTCGGGGATCCAGGCCTGCAGGGCGGTGTCGAAGCCCTTGGCGGCGACCGGGTCGACCGCCGTGCAGCGCACCTGGTCGCGGATCAGCAGCCAGGTGCGGACGTCGGCCAGGGCGCCCTCGGGCGGGGCGGCCGCCTGGAGGCGGGCGGCGCGGTTCATCACGGCGCCGATGGCGAAGGAGGAGTCCCGGTCGGCCAGGACCACCTGGCCGGAGGCGATGCCGAACCGGACGGAGAGCTCGACCCCGCCGTCCTGGCCGCCGGCGAGCCGCCGCAGCGCCTCGTGGGTGGCGTGCACGGCGCGGACGGCGTCGTCGTCGGCCGGGTGGTCGGCGCCGAAGACCCCGACCACGGCGTCGCCGATGAACTTCTCCACCCGCCCGCCGTGGTCCTCGACGGCGCCGCGCATGGTCGCGAAGTAGCGGCCCAGCACGCGGTGCCAGAGTTCGGGGCTGAGGCTGGTGGCGAGCCGGGTGGAGCCGGAGATGTCGCAGAAGGTCACGGTGACGAACCGCAGGCCGCTCGGTGCGGCGGCGGCCGGCTGGGCGGTCGGGGTGCCGCAGGCCATGCAGAACCGCGCCACCGGCGGGTTGACCGTGCCGCAGCCCGGACAGGCGGTGGGCGGCGGCGCCGGGTCGGGGCTGCTCACCACAGCAGGGCACCGCCCTCGATCCCGTGGCCCTCGACGTCGGCGCCGACCGCGTCCAGCCGCCGCTTGACGTCGAGCAGCAGTTGGATCTCCTCCTCGGTCAGGGTGTCGAGGACGGCCAACTGCTCGTCGCTCGCGTAGTCCAGGTCGAAGCCGAGCTCGGTGAGCCGGTGCTGGTCGGCCATGATTCCTCCGTGGGGTGTCGGCCCGGTCCGGCGGCCGGGAGCAGCGGGGCGAGGACGTCGGCGAGGCCGGCCGCGCTGGTGGCGGCGGCGGTGAGCAGCAGCCGGTGCTGGGCCGGGGTCAGCTGCAGGGAGTCGAGCAGGGCGCGCAGGTCGCCGCCGTGGGCGGTGTCCAGGTCGGCGTGCGCGGTGAGGGTGCGGAAGGCGGCGGCGGGCAGGCCGGTCCGGGCGGCCAGCCGGGCGGCGGCCGCGGCCGGCGGCGGGTACCACTCCAGCAGCGCGATGTGGCCGAGCAGCGCGAGCGGATGGGTGTGCCGGATCCAGTACGCCGGGGCGCCCGCGAACCGGGCGACGGCGGGCGGGGGCTGGGCGGCGGTCAGGTCGGCGGGGTCGGCGCCGGTGGCGGCGTAGTCGGCGAGCAGCCAGTGGTCGTGGCCGTGCTCCTCGGCCAGTTGGACGGCGAAGTACGGCGCCAGCCGGGCACTCAGCGGGTCCGGGCGGCGCAGGCACTCCTGGGCGGCGTCGGCGAGGAGAGGGGTGGTGGCGCGGATCACCTGGTGGGCGGTGCGCAGCCAGGCCCGGTAGCGGTCGGCCCCGCCGGCGCCGTCCCAGGCCGGGCCGTCGGCCCACAGCCCGCCGGCGGCGGCCGCCAGCCCGGGCGCCAGCCGGTCGAGCAGCAGCCGCAGCCGTTCACCCGCCCGGAGCGGCGGTACGGCCGTCGGGGACGGCGGTCCGGCCGCCCCGTGGCCGGGCGTCGCGCCGGGTGTCAGGGGTGGCTTCGGCATCGGGCCGCCTCCTCGCCGTCGGGGGTGCTCGTCGTCGGTGGCGCCGGGGTGAGCAGGGTGAGCAGGGCCGCCGTGCGGGGTTCGGCCGCGGCCGTGCGGTGGGCGGTCCAGCAGGCGTCGCAGACGGTGCGGTGGCCGGTGCGGGTGAGGGCGGTGAAGCCGGGCAGCGGGGCGAGGGCGGCGGGGCCGGTGGCGGCGAGGATCCGCAGCAGCGGGTCGCGGCCGAAGTGGTCGAGGGCGGCGGTGAGCGAGGCGGCGTCGGTGGCGGCCCGGCGCAGTGCGGCGGGACCGCCGCCGGTGATCACGTCCTCGTTGCAGCAGCCGGTGACGGTGCCGTCGTAGCGCACGGTGGGCGCGTTGGCGGGCAGGCAGGGGCCGTACGCCGCGACCGGGCGCGGGGCGGGTGCCGGGAACAGCGCGGCGCCCCGGCCGGTGGCCAGCGGCCGGGTGGGGTGCAGTTCGGCGCGGGCCGGCCAGTCGGGGCCGAGCTCCTCGGCGAGCAGGGTGCGGGCCTCGTCCAGGCGGCCGGGCAGGTCGATCACCTGGAGCACCAGGTGGCTTCCGGCGGCGGCGACGGCGGTGACGGCGCGGCGCAGCCGCTGCGGGCCGAGCCGGGCCAGGTGGTGGGAGTCGGTGCCGAGGACGACGGTGGTGAGCCGGCCGAGCAGGGCGGTGATCCAGGCGGGGGTGCGGGGTCCGGCCCAGTGGCCCGCGGTGTACGCGATCAGGGCCGGGCCGGTGCCGTGCAGGCGGTCCGCGGTGAGGGTGAGGGCGCGGCGCTCGGCGAAGGGTTCGCCGCCGGAGACCGCGACGGCGCGCAGGCCGGGGCGGGCGGCCAGCGCGTCGAGCAGGCGTCCGAGCAGGGCCAGGTCGGTGGGGCCGGGGCTGTCGGGGCGGGCGGAGACCGAGCAGTGGTCGCAGCCGACCGGGCAGCGGTCGGTCAGGTAGAGCAGCACGCTGGCGCCGGGGGTGCGGCGGGCGGCCAGGAGCTGGTCGAGTCTCATCCGGTCCACCCCAGTTCGACCAGGTCGGCGTAGCGGGCGAGGGCGCCGCGGGCGGCGGCGAGCCGGTGCGGTGGGCGGGCGGCGGCGAGGGCGAGCACGGTGTGTTCGACGGCGCGGCCGCCGGGGGTGGCGAGGTGCCGGGCGGTGGTGTCGGCGGTGGCCGGGGCGAGGGCGAGGCAGCTGCCGCAGGGGTCGGGGGCGCCGGGGCGGGCGGCGCAGCCGTCGGCGGCGGGCGGCGGCCCGTACCGCTCGCGGGTGGTGACCGGGCCGAGGGTGCGGACCGAGCGCAGCAGGGGGTCGCCGAGGGAGCGTCCGCTGAGGGTGCGCCAGGTGTCGCGGGCGGCGTGGCCGAGGACCAGGTGGGCGGGGGCCGGGCCGCCGCGCAGCAGGCTCTGCCGGGTGCAGGCGTACACCGTGCCGCCCTGGTCGACCACCGGCCAGTGCGCGAACTCGCAGGGCCCGGTGGCAGCTTGGCCGGCCGGCGGGCGTACGGGCGCGCGGCGGGCGGCCCGTCCGGTCGGCCGGACCGCGCCGACCAGCATCGGCACCCGGGTGCCGAACCGCCGCCGGACGTCGGCGATCACACCGTCCAGGTACGCGTACCCGGCGGCGTCCGGTACCGCGGTCAGGTGCAGGCTGGCGTGCGGGACGTGGTCGAGGGCGGTGCCCAGGGCCCGGAACACCTCGGCGCGGCCGACCTCGCGTTCGTGTTCGGCGTCCAGGCTGGCCGCGAGGTGGGCGAGGCCGGTCACCGCCCGGCGGACGGCCGGCGGCAGGCGGCCGCCGCCGCGGGCGAAGAACATCCCGGTGAGCAGGGCGGCGCCGGTTCCGGCGGTGGCGGCGGAGGCGGTCAGCTCCCGGACCAGGGCGGGCCGCAGCAGGGGTTCGCCGCCGGACATCAGGATCAGCTCGGGCCGGCAGTCCGGCGTGAACGAGGAGACCAGGGCGCGGAACGGGCCGCCGGGCGACTGCGCGGAGGCCATCGTGGAGTCGGTGGAGCAGTGGGCGCAGGCCAGCGGGCAGCGGTCGGTGAGGGAGAGCAGCAGTCCGGCGGCCGGGCGGGCGCCGAGGGTGAGGAGGTCCGCCAGGTGCACCGCCGTCACCCCCCGGTCACCGGTCGGTCCGCAGGAGGTCGGCGACGGCCGCCAGCAGGGCCTGGACGGCTTCGCCGCGGCTGCCGTCGGCCTGCCGGGCCGCGGCGGCGATCCGGGTGAGCGGGTCGCCGCCGGGCGGGACGGCGGGACGGCGGCGTTCGGCGAGGCTGAGGGCGAGCACCGCGGCGCTCTGGTTGGCGAGTTCGGTGAGCAGGTCCATGGCGTCCAGGTCGCCGACGCCGTCGACCTCGGGGTCGAGGACCTCCAGCACGCCGAGGATCTCGCCGCGGTGCTCCATCGGAACGGCCATGATCACGTCGGGGACCAGGCCGGTGCTCTCGGCGAAGCCCTTGTCGAAGCGGGCGTCGTCGGCGACGCCGCGGACCACCATCGGTTCGCCGGTGTTGGCGACCCACCCGGCGATGCCGTGGTCGCCGGGGATGGCGATGCCGACCAGCCGGTCCTCGCCGACGCCGGAGGAGGCCTCGAAGACCAGGGTGCCGTGCTCCTCGTCGCGGACGAACACCGAGGCGGCGGCGGCCGCGAAGGAGAGCCGGGCCAGCCGGACGGTGGAGCGCAGGATCTCGTCGAGCTGGTCGGACGTCACTCCGGTCTCCTCGGGGCGATGTTGTCGGCGGTGGCCGCCAGCACGTGCCGCAACTGCGGGGTGCCGAAGCCCGGGTGGCGCTGCAGGATGCGCGCGCACAGTCCGGTGATGTGCGGGGCGGCGAAGCTGTTGCCGGACACCCGGCGGGTGGCGCCGCCGAGCCAGGGCGCGGGGACGTCCACGCCGAGCGCGAAGAAGTCGACCGGCGGCCGCGGGTTGGACTCCACCCGCTCGGGGTCGGCGACCGCGTGCGCGCCGACCGAGATCACCGAAGGGAACCGCCACGGGTAGCTGTCCACCGGACTGTTGTGGGCGGCGGAGATCAGGGTGACGCCCGCGTACCAGGCCTCGTCGGCGAGGTCGTGCAGCCGTTCCTTGAAGTGCTCGCGGCGGGTCGAGAGGCTGACGTTGACCAGCGGGAACCGTTCGGCGACCGCCCACTCCAGGGCGGTCAGCAGGGCGTCGCCGTTGCCCTGCAGGTTGCCGCCGAGCACCCGGACGCTGGTCAGTTCGCAGTCCGGGGCGAGCGAACGGACGATCCCGGCGCAGGCGGTGCCGTGGCCGGCCACGTCGCCGCCGGTGTCCTCGGCGACGGTCCACGGGCGGGTGCCGTCGGCCGCCGGGTCCGGCGCGCGGGTGGCGGCCAGCTGCCGGACCCCCTCGCCGATCTGCGGGTGCCCGGCGGTGACACCGCTGTCGACGATGCAGACCCGCACCCCGCGGCCGGTCGCGCCGCCCCAGGCCCAGGCGCGGCTGACGGGTGCGGGGGCGGCGAGCGCGGCCGGGTCGAACGGCTCACCGGCGGAGGTGTGCGCGAAGCGGATGGTCCGGCGGGCCGCCGGTGCGGCGCCGCTCACCGGCCGGCCGCCGGGTCCAGCGGGGTGTACCCGCGCCGGCGGACCGCCAGGTCCATGCGCTGCGCCCAGTTGAACTTGACGCTGGGGCAGGGCAGGTGGCCCTCCCGCCAGAGCTTGGGACAGGACCCGCCGCAGACCGGCAGGATCGGGCAGCGCGAGCACTGCGCGCCGCCGTCGCCCACCTGGTCGTACCAGTCGTCGAAGGCACCGGCCGGGCGCCGGGCCGAGCCGGCCAGCTCGGCCACCTCGGCGACCACCCCGGTGTCCCGGGCGCCGGGCACCAGCGGGTGCTCGGAGCAGGAGTAGACCCGGCCGCCGGTGTCGATGATCTCGCCGGAGCGGGTGGTGGCGGTGCAGGTGGTGCGGACGGTCGCGGCGGGCAGCGGCCCGAAGTGCAGGCCGAGCGCCTCGGCGGTGCGCAGCCAGTCGGCCTCCCGGGCGGCGTAGGCGCGGGCGGCGAGCTCCACCTCGGAGACGTCGTTGCCCCAGGAGTGCACGGCGATCAGGTGCAGGGTGACCTGCGGGTGGGCCAGGCCCAGGCAGGCGAGGTCGTGGAGCAGGCCGGTCACCGAGTCCTCGTTGTCCCGGTCGATGTTGACCCGGATGCCGATCCGCAGGCCCGGGGCGAGGCCCTCGTCCAGGGTGCGGGCCAGCACGGCGACGGTCCGCCGGAAGCTGCCGCGGCCGTTGCGGGTGAGCCGGCGCCGGTCGTGCACCTCCTCGGGGCCGTCGATGGTCAGTTCCATCTCGGTGAGCGCGCAGTCGTCGTGCAGTCCGGCGAGGGTCCGGGCGGTGAGCAGGCTGCCGTTGGTGGCCATCCGGGCGGTGTAGGTCTTGCCGTGCCGGGCGGCGGCCGCGGTGAAGCGGGCGCTCAGCTCCCGGATCACCCGCAGGGCGAGCAGCGGCTCGCCGCCGAACCAGGTGACCGTGACGGCGTCCACCGCGGGGTCGGCGAGCATCGCCTCGACCCGGCGGGCGGTGCGGTCGGAGCGCTGCCGGTCGTGGGCGGCCTTGACGTGCTCCTGGCCGCAGTAGCTGCACGCCATGTTGCAGTAGGCGGTCGGCATGATGGTCACCGAGCGGGTGGCGCCGCGCGCCGAACCCTCGCGCAACCCGCCGGTCACGGCGGCGAGTTCGTCCTCCGCCGGGTCGACCAGGGCGTGCAGGCGGGCCAGCCGCCGGCGCTCCTCGGGGCCGAGGCCGGCCAGCGCCGCCGGGTCGCCGGAGCGCAGCGCGTGGGCGCCGGCCCGGTCGAGCCGGATCAGGGTGGCCGAGCGGGTGGCGTACCCGAACCAGGCCTCGCTCCCGTCGCTGTCGCGGTAGGCCCGGTCGCCGACCAGCAGGTAGCGGCTGGGGACCAGGGCCGGGGGCGGCTGGACCATCGGTGCGCTCACGGTGTCTCCCGGTGCTCGGGTTCCGGTGTCCAGGACGCGGCCGCGCCCAGGGAGATGCGCAGCCCCGCCGAGGCCGTCGAGTACGGGCGGTCCGGGTCGACCACCAGCCGCAGGGTGACCTGCGGCCGGCCGGCGGTCGGACGGCACCGGACGGCGGCCAGCCGGTCCAGCCGGTGCACCGACACCGCCCGTTCCAGCAGGCCGAGCAGGACCGGGTCGGCGCAGCTCAGTGCCGTCACCCGGCCCGCCGCCAGCCGGACCGACACCGGCCGCCCGTGCAGCGAACCGCCCAGCCTGGTCGGCCGGTTGATCGCGATCAGCCCGTCCGCGACGAATTCGCCGTCGGCCTGCGCGGCCGGCCAGTGCAGGTGCCCGGCGGGCAGTTGCCGGACCCGCCCGGCCTCGGCGGGCCCGTCCTCCACCCGGGGCGGCCGGCCGTCGGCGGGACGCAGCCGCAGTTCGGCGCCGCCGCCGGTGGCGACCAGCACGGCCGGCGCGGCGGCGGTCAGCTGCCGCAGCTGCGCCAGCCGGCCGGCCCGCAGCGCGGGGTCCTCCCAGTCCGACACCGGGAGCTGGACCGCGACCAGGGTGGCCGGCAGCCGCAGCACGGCGTGGTCCAGCGGTTCGGCGCACAGGAAGAACACCGCCTCCCGGGCCGGCGGCCCGTCCCCGCGCAGCTCCGCCAGCGCGCCCAGGACCCGCCGCCCGGTCCGTACCGGGCTCCGGGCGTCCCCCGCCAGCAGCCGGACCGCGATCCCGCCGGCCCTGGCGGTGGCCGCCAGCCAGGCCGCCTCGGCCGCCCGGCCGCGGTCGAGAACGACGACCAGCCGGTCTCCGGCCGCGAGCCGCAGCCGGTCGAAGAGCGCGGACCGGACGGCGAGCCGCTCGGCGGGGTCGGGTGCCAGGATCTGGGCAGAGGGCATACGGGCGGCCTTCACGGGGTCGGGTGCCGTCCGCTGGTGGCGGATCGGCAGGGTGGGCGGGCCGGGCGGTCGGCCGCGGCCGTACGGGATCGAGGGCGCGGACCGGGCCGGGGTGACCGGCCGACCGGCCGGTCGGGTGTCCGGAAAACTGCGGTCGCCGCACCGGCCCTCTGGCCGGGCGCTGCCCCCTGTGGCATGTTGGCGCAGGCCCGCTCCCCCCACGAGCCGGGCCGGTCCGACGAGCTACCCTGACGAGCTGTCAGAACTGTTGAAGATCAGAGCATTTGACAGTTTCGCGGCCATCCGGCCGGAGCGTCCAGCGCGCGGATCTGGCAGCAACCTGCATGTCCCCAACGTGCAGCGAACCATGACCGGGGGTACCTCCTTGCCGGACACCACGGCTCCCGATCCCGTACCGCGGCTCGACACCGCCGCCGTCCGGCTCTTCGACCTGGCGCTGGCCAACGGCCGGCTCGACCGCTCCCGCCCCGGCCAGGAGGCCCCGGACCTCGACCGCGAGCAGTTCGACCGGGCCTGCGAGGTGCTGCTGCGGCTGCGGCTGCTCCGCCCGGCGCCGCAACTGCCCGACCAGCTGGTGCCGATGAGCCCCGAACTGGCCGCCGCCGGGGTGATCGCACCGCTCGAACGGGAGATCGCCGGCACCGCCGAACGGGTCCGGGCGATCCGCGAGGAGTTCGGCGCCCTGATGCCCCGCTACCGCTCCGCGCGGCACGGCACCGCCCGGCACGATCCGGTCGAACTGCTCACCGACCCGGAGGTCGCCGCGGCCGTCCTCGCCGAGGAGAGCGCCCGCTGCCGGCAGGAACTGTTCACCGTCGCACCCGGCGGCCTGCCCGCCGCCGCCGACGGCGACGCCGGGTTCGCCGCCCTCGGCCGCGGCGCCCGGGTGCGCACCCTGTGCCGGTCCGCGCCCGCCGCACCCGGCCCGCAGCGCGAGCGGATCGACCGGCTGATCGCCGCCGGCGCCGCCTACCGCGCCCTGCCCGAACTGCCCGCGCCCGCCACGGTGATCGACCGCAGCACCGCCTTCCTGGCCCACCGCGGGCCCGACGGCGCCACCGGCACCGTCCTGCTGCGCGACCCCGGCGCGGTCGCCCACCTCTGCCAGGCCCTGGACCTGCTCTGGGCCGTCGCCGTCCCCTGCCACGGCCGCCGGCCCGCCGCCACCGGAGGCCCGCTCGCCAACGGCGTCCACCGGGCCGTGGTCCGGATGCTCGCCGAGGGCGCCAAGGACGAGGTGATCGCCCGCCGGCTCGGCGTCTCGCTGCGGACCTGCCGGCGGCACATCGCCGAGATCCTGGAGACCCTCCAGGCCGACAGCCGGTTCCAGGCCGGCGTGCTCGCCGAACGCGCCGGGCTCACCACCGCCGGACCCCAGCCGTAGTACCGGGCCCGGCCGGCGCGCCCGCGCGTACGGGCCGGGCCGCGCGCAGGCGCCGGGGCGTACGGGCGGCTCGGGCGCGGCGGCGTACGGGCGGCGCGGGGCCGGGGGTGCGGCGGCCGGGTCACCACCGGTCCGTTCCGGTCGTCCGGCGACGATTGCGGACTGCGCCCGCCTCGGCACCCCGCCCGCCGGTAGCATCCGGTCAGCCGACAGGAGGAGTGCCAGTGACGGTGATCGCGGTGACCGGCCATCTCCACCTCACCGACCCGACCGTCCCCCTGGTCCGCGCGGCCCTCGACCGCCTGCTGGCCCGCCACCCCGCCGTCGCCCTCACCGGCGTCTCCTGCCTGGCCCCGGGCGCCGACGCCCTGTTCGCCGACGCCGTGCTGGCCGCCGGCGGAGCGCTGGTCGCGGTGATCCCCTCCCCCGCCTACCGGGACAGCGTCGACGCCGGCTACGCCCCCGAGTTCGACCGGCTCCGGCACGCCGCCGCCGAGGTGCTCGTCCTGCCCTTCGGCACCCCGGACGCCGACGCCTACGAAGCGGCCAACACCGAACTGCTGCGCCGGGCCGACCTGCTGGTCGCGGTCTGGGACGGCCTGCCCGGCAACGGCCGCGGCGGCACCGCCCACATGGTCGCCGCCGCCCGCCGGGCCGGCATCCCGGTCGAGGTGGTCTGGCCGGACGGCGCCGGCCGCCGCCCCGCGCCGCCGGGCTGAGACCCGCCTACCGCTTGGTGCCGTCCACGATCAGCGGCGCGCTGCCGCCCGCCCCCGAACCGCACGGGCTGGCGTACACCGGGTTCTTCTCGGCCGCGGCCTTGAACGCGTCGATGCACTGGCTCATCAGGATCCGGTCGGTCAGCGAGTTGGCGATCACCGTGTTGGCCTGGGCCTGGCTCTCCGCCTCGATCCGGCGCTTCTCCGCCTCCGCCTTGGCGGTCAGCACCGCGGCCGCGGCCTGCTCGGTCGCCTGGTCCTGCTGGATCTTCTGGTCGATCGCCTTCTGCAGGACGTCACTGGGCTTGACGTTGCGCAGGTTCACGCCGTTCACGATGATCCCGCGCGGCGCCAGCCGGCCCGTGATGAGCTGCTCCATCTCGGAGTTGATGACCTCCCGCTGCGAGGCGTACCCCTCCACGCTGGTGTGCTTGGCGAAGACGTTGCGGACGATCTCCCGGGTGTCCGGGTAGACCAGCCGCTGCTGAACGCCGTCCGAACTGCCGGACAGCTTGTAGAGCGCCAGCGCGTGCTGCGGGTCGATCGACCACTTCACGGTCAGGTCGACGTAGAGCACCCCGCCCTCGGACGAGCGGACCTCGACCGTGTCGTTGCCGGTCAGGTTGAGGTCCGAGGGCCGGGTCGAGAACGTGGTGACCTCGGTCAGCGGCGTCCTCAGGTGCAGCCCGGGCTGCCAGGTCGAGCCCACCGAACCGAGCGAGGTCGGCACCCCGACCTGGTACGGCTCCACCACGTACACGAACGTGCTCAGCCCCAGCAGCAGCCCGACCGCGCCCACCAGCACCCCGGTGAGCGTCGCGAACCGGAACTCGACCACGGAACGGCGCCTGAGCACCACCAGCACGACGCCGGCGGCAAGAAGCAGGATCGAGAAGTAGAACATCGTCGCATCCCCCCTGGTCACACATCAGGACACCAGCAGCGTAGGGACACCGGACCGTTCTCATCAGCCGAACCGACATGATGACCATCAGCCAGGATGGATCCAGCCGGTCAGCGCGCCTGCTCCGGCAGCCCCTCGCGGACCCGGCGGGACACCGCGAACGCCTGGAGGTCCAAGGTCCCCGGGGCATCGGCCACCCCCGGACCGCCCGCCCGCACCCAGTCGGTGATGTCGTCCAGCATGTCGTCCTGGAACACCCAGCCCAACCACACCGGCCGCCCACCGGCCCGCCGGCCCTCCGCCGAGGGGCTGACCACCACCACGTTGGCGTGGTCGCAGACGTCCAGGCAGTCGACCACCCGGACCTTGCCGGCCGTGCCCACGTCCGCCTTCAACTTCGCCACCTGGCCGGGGTGGTCGACCCCCGGGTACTTGGCGGCGACGCCGCAGCAGCACCCCCGGCAGACCGTCACCGTCACCGGCGCGGCCGGGGCGACGGGTTCCTTGCGGGGCATACGGGCCATCGGTCTCCTCCCACCGGGGCCCACCACCCGGACCGGTGGCGGACCACTCGATCCTCCGCCGATTCTCCCCCACCACCCCACCCCCGAACGCGAGGGGGCACCCCAGGGGGCACCGCCAGGGGCGCTGGGGGCACCCCCAAGGGGCGCGAGGAACTGCGCGCAGCGGAAGGCCCCAACCTCAAACCCGGCAACGCACGGCCACCCCCACCCACCATCGCCGCCCGCAGCCCTGCACCCTCCCGCCCCGCGCAGTTCCGCCCCCAGCCTTCGGCCGGGGGGACCCCCAGCGCCCCCTGACGAGCAACCCGCTCAGGGACGCCGGGGACCCCTCAGGCCGTTGCCTCGGCCGCCGCCCGCCCCGCCGCGCGGCCGGAGAAGATGCACCCGCCGAGGAAGGTCCCCTCCAGCGAGCGGTAGCCGTGGACGCCGCCGCCCCCGAACCCGGCCGCCTCGCCGGCCGCGTAGAGGCCGTCCAGCACGGACCCGTCCGCCCGCAGCACCCGCGAGGACAGGTCGGTCTGGAGTCCGCCGAGCGACTTGCGGGTGAGGATGTTGAGCCGGACGGCGATCAGCGGGCCGGCCTTCGGGTCGAGCAGGCGGTGCGGGGTGGCGGTGCGGATGAGCTTGTCGCCGAGGTAGCGGCGGGCGCCGTGGATGGCGGTCACCTGGAGGTCCTTGCTGAAGGGGTTGGCCATCTCCCGGTCGCGGGCCTCGATCTCGCGCCGCAGCGCGGCCTCGTCGATCGGCGCCTCGGGGGTCCTGGCGTTCATGCCCCGGACCAGCTCGGTGAGGGTGTCGGCGACCACGAAGTCCGCGCCGTGCTTCTTGAACGCCTCGACCGGCCCGGTGGCGCCCGGCAGTGCCCGCCCGAGCACGCCCTTGACGGACTTCCCGGTGAGGTCGGGGTTCTGCTCGGAGCCGGAGAGCGCGAACTCCTTCTCGATGATCTTCTGGGTGAGCACGAACCAGGTGTGGTCGTGCCCGGTGGTCATGATGTGTTCGAGGGTGCCGAGGGTGTCGAAGCCGGGGAACAGCGGGACGGGCAGCCGGTTGCCGCGGGCGTCGAGCCAGAGCGAGGACGGCCCGGGCAGGATCCGGATGCCGTGGCGGGCCCAGATCGGGTCCCAGTTCTCGATGCCCTCGGTGTAGTGCCACATCCGGTCGCCGTTGATCAGGTGGCCGCCGGCCGCGCCGGCGATGCCCAGCATCAGTCCGTCGACGTGCGCGGGTACGCCGGACAGCAGCCGCTCGGGCGGGGTGCCGAGCCGGGCGGGCCAGGCCTTGCGGACGAGTTCGTGGTTGCCGCCGATGCCGCCGGAGGAGACGATCACGGCCTGGGCCCGGAGTTCGAAGGCCCCCGCGACCTCGCGGGAGCTGGCCTCGCCGCGTCGGACGTCGCTCGGCACCAGCACCTCGCCGCTGACGGTGTCGACGGCGCCCGCCGTGGCGGACAGACCGGTGACCCGGTGCCGGAACCGCAGTTCCACCCGGCCGGCGGCGACCGCCGCCCGTACCCGCCGGGCGAACGGCTCGACCAGGCCCGGCCCGGTGCCCCAGGTGATGTGGAAGCGCGGGACCGAGTTGCCGGGGCCGCTGGCGAGCAGTCCGCCGCGTTCGGCCCAGCCGACCACGGGGAAGAACCGGACGCCCTGGCGGTGCAGCCAGGAGCGCTTCTCCCCGGCCGCGAAGTCCACGTAGGCCTCGGCCCACCGGCGGGGCCACTCGTCCTCGGGGCGGTCGAAGCCGGCCGTGCCGAGCCAGTCCTGCCAGGCGAGTTCGTGCGAGTCGCGGATCCGCATCCGGCGCTGTTCGGGCGAGTCCACCAGGAACAGTCCGCCGAAGGACCAGTGGGCCTGGCCGCCGAGGTTGGCCTCCGGTTCCTGGTCGAGGAGGATCACCTTGCGTCCCGCGTCGGCGAGTTCGGCGGTGGCGACCAGGCCCGCGAGGCCGGCTCCGATCACGATGACGTCGGCGTCCAGTGCCATGCGAACGGTCCTCCAGGGCTCGGTGGGTGCCCCGATACTGCGGCCTGCGGGCGCCGGGGTCAACCGGCGGGTAACAAACCGTCCGGCGGAATTGCGCTCCACCCCGTAGCCGAATTGCCGTCCCCCCGCCGGTGGAAATGCCGCCGGATTTCGGCGCCGCGCGCGGCGGACGGCCGAAACTCGTCCCTCCCCGCCCCCGCCAAGGGCGGATCGCCCACGATGCACCGCGGCCGGACACCGTGGCCGGACACCGTCCGCCACGGCCGGACACCGCAGCCCGACACCGTGCACCACGGCCGGACCCCGTCCACCGCCGCCGGGCTCGGACGCCGCCGCCGGGCTCCTACGCCGGCGGCGGGGGACGGCGCACCGCAACGCGGGCGGCCCGGGACACCGGGGTCCTCCGGTGTCCCGGGCCGGGGCCGGGCGGGTGCGCGGGTGGCAGGGTCAGCGTGCCGCGCGGCGCCGCCGCAGCAGGGCGGCGGAGACCACCACCGCCGCGACGGCAGCCAGGACCGCGGCCACCGCGATGACCCAGTTGGGGCCCGCGTCGGCGGAGTCCGCCGTGTCGGCCACGGCCGCCGGGGTACCGGTCGGCGCCGCGGACGACGGGGGCACGGCCGGGCCGGCCGTACCGCCCTCACCGGCCGTGGTGCCCGGCACCGCGGTCACCGTGAGGTCGGCCTGGCCGCGGCCGAGCGCCGGGAACCCGGACTCGACGGTCACCGCCCAGTGGCCGGGCGGCAGGGCCAGCGCGGTGGTGAAGGTCCCCGGGGTGTCGGCCACCGCCTCCAGTTTCCAGGGGCCGACCGTCCGGCCGTCGTCGGCGGTCGCACTGAGGGTCGCGGCGACCTTGTCGGTGACCGGGTCGTTGTCGTTCGCCCAGGTGGCGGCGGCCCGGGTGTGGCCGTCCCCCAGCGCGGAGATCTTGAAGACGATGGTGTCGCCGTGGGCGCCGGCCTGGCCGGCCGCGCCCAGGACGGCGAGGCCGGCCATCACGGCGGCTGCGGCGAACGTGCGGATGCGCATCTGCGGTGGCTCCTCGGACGGTCGTGCGGGGTGCGGGAGTTCGGTGGTGCGGTGGTGCGGTGGTGCGGTCGAGCGGGGGTGCGGCACGCGCCGCGGGGCGGAACGTGCCGTGGTACGCCGCACCGCCGGGCGCCTGGGCGCCACGGCGGATTCGCGTACCGGGGGTGGGGCGGGAGGGGTTGGTCCCGCCCCACCGGTGCGGGCGGTCTAGGAGACCGGCTGGATGGTCCAGTTCTGGTAGGACTGCTCGTTCGGCTTCTGCAGTTCCAGCAGCCAGCCGCCGTAGTACCAGCGCTTGCTGGCGCCGAGCACCAGCGAGGAGCCCTTGGCGGTCAGCGTGTAGCCGCTGCCGCTGGCGTTGACGGTCCACTGCTGGGTGTCGGCGCTGCTGCACGGCTGCTGCATGACGTACTGGCCGGCCACGGCGTTGCCGCCGATCTGCAGGCACTTGTCGGAACGCACCGAGCGGATCCGCAGGTTGCCGCCGCCCTGGTCCTCGAACGTCCACTGCTGGTTGGCGTAACCGGTGCGCTGGTAGCCGATCAGCACGGCGCCGTCGTTGGTCGAGCCGCCCCACATGTCGGCGGCCTGGCCGGTCAGGCTGTTGGTCATCGTGTACTTGGTGCCGGGCTTGGTCGGGCCGGGGCCCGCGGCCTTGGGGGTGCGGAAGGAGGCCTCACGACCGGCCTTGCCGACCTTGCCGGACTGGTCGCGCACCGCGACCGCGATCTTGTACGCGGTGTCGGGGCGCAGGTTGACCAGGCGGACCGCGGTGGAGCGGACGGTGCCGAGGGTGCGGCCGTCCAGCACGATGTCGTAGCCGCCGGCGCCGGTCACCTGGGACCAGCTCAGCACCACGGAGTTCTGGGTGAGCTGACCGATCGCCACGTCGGGCGCGACCGGACCACCGGTCGGGGAGGGGCTGGCGGTCGGGCTCGGGGTACCGGTCGGCGACTTGGTCGGGCTCGGGCTCGGGCTCGGGTTGGGTGACGGGCTGCCGGTCTTGGTCGCCGTGGCGGTCGGGGTGGGCGTCGGGTTGGGGCCGGTGCCGCCGCCGGAGATCAGGAACTGGTTGTTGGCCACGTTCCAGTGGGTGGTGAGGTAGCTGCCCGCGGCCGGGTTGGTGTTGTAGTAGTCGTCGTGGTTGCAGTCCAGCCGGTCGTCATTGGCGCGGTTGGGGCACTTGGTGACCATCTGCGGGTAGTACGGCGCGTCGGAGTAGCACATGATGTCCCACTCGTCGACACAGTGGCCGGCCTTGCTGCTGTTCGGCGCGCTGTTGTTGACCGCGCCGAGGTTGTGGCCGAGCTCGTGGGCGGCGGTGGAGCCGCCCCAGCAGCCGCCGTCGGTACGGCCGTAGGACGGGCCGAAGTTGCTCAGGTTGTCCTTGCCGGGGCGCTCGTCACCGGCGAAGGTGCCGATGCCGCAGTAGACCTGGGCATCCGCGAAGATCATGTACTTGCGGTCCTTGCGGTTGAACCCCTGCTGGGCCAGCGCGTTGTTGGTGGCACCGAACTCCTGCAGCGCGGAGGCCGAGAGCTCGACGTTCAGCACCGCGGCCGAGCAGTCGGACTCGGTGACGAAGCGGATGTGCCGGGTGCCGCCGGTCTCCTCGGCGCTGGCGTTGTAGATGACGTCGGCGTCGGCCGCCCACTTCTTGAAGGAGGGCAGGTACTGGCCGAAACGGTCCTTGCCGGGAGCGTGCACGTACAGCACCTGGACCCGGTTGCCGGTGCTGCCGTCGCCGTCGCAGACCACGGCGGTGCCGGCGGCGGCCGCGGCGGCGGAGGCGGGGGTACCGCCGGCCGCCGGGGCCTCGGAGGCCAGCGCGCTGCCGGACTGGACGTCGAAGACGGTCTGTCCGCCGAGCAGGTCGGCGGCGGACGGCGCGGCGTCGGAGGCGACGGTGAGCGCGGCCGGCTCGGCGGCGGCGGCCGCAACGGGCTTGGTGTCCTGGTGGATGTCGACGCCCTTGGGCGCCTCGTCGGGGCCGTGGGTGCACAGGCCCGCGTCGGACACCTTGTACACACCGGCGCACTTGTCGCCACCTGCGGCGGGAACCAGGCCGGTGTACACCATGCCCTTCCCGGTGTCGCTGGCCGGCACCGCGGTGACCGGGGCGGGGGCCTCGTTGTGCAGCGGTCCGGCCGCCGGGCCTATCTCCTGGGTGACGGCGGCGTCGGCGGAGACGACGACCGGCCGGTCGCCCTCCAGCGCGGTGCCGATCGTGACGGCTCCCGCGATGAGGCCTGCTGTCACGGTGGCTGCCACCAGCAGCCGGCCACGTCGGTTTCGGCGGCGGTGCGTGACCGCTCCCCTGCGTCCCATGCGTGTCTCTCCCTCATCGGCAGGTGTCGGGCGTGGGTGCCGACACCTAGGAGACGGGTGGGACGGGAGGGGATAACGGAAAATCGCACAGATTTTTTTCGGACAGGTTGGCGAGGCGCTCGGGCCACCCGTGGAAGCCATGCCATCGCTCCACCATGGAGCGTAATTCCCAAGGAAGTTGACCAGGATTCAGCAGCAATTCGCTGGGGCGGATACCTGGACACCCCGTTAACGTGCCAGTAACTTACCAATCAGTAAGACGCTGTGGCCCAGCTCACGTACCCCACCACCCACCCTCGTTTCTCTCCCCCAGGAGGAACCGTGCTCGGCCCTGCCCTGAAGCGAAAGTCCGTCCTGGCCGGCGGCGTGCTGCTCTCCGCCGCACTCACCGCGCTCACCGCGCTCGGTGCCCCCGCCCAGGCCGCCGGCGGCACCGGCAAGTACGTGGCGCTCGGCGACTCCTACGCCGCCGGCGCGGGCGTGCCCGGCCAGTCGGCCGGCCTGTGCCTGCGCTCCGACCACAACTACGGCCACCTGGTCGCCGCCGCCCTCAAGAGCAGCGCGTACACCGACACCACCTGCTCGGCCGCCAAGATCAAGGCCATCACCTCGGCCCAGTACGACGCCTTCATCCGGGTGAACGACCCTCAGATCGACTCGGTCACCGCCGACACCGAACTGATCACCGTCGGCATCGGCGGCAACGACCTGGGCACCTCCGACCTCGGCATCGCCGACGTGATCGCCACCTGCATCGGCGGCGCGGTGGTCAACCCGCTCGGCACCCCCTGCAAGGACCACTACGCCGACGGCCACTGGGACTGGAGCAGCTGGAGCTGGCAGTGGGGCACCGACACCCTGCGGCAGCGGATCGCCGCGGCCCGCCCGCAGCTCGCCGACGCCCTGCAGCGGATCCACGCCAAGGCGCCGAAGGCCAAGGTGCTGCTGGTCGGCTACCCGTCCGTGCTGCCCGACGACGAGTGGAACTGCGTCGGCCGCCAGCCCGTCACCGTCGGCGACGTGGCCTACCTGCGCGGTGTGCTCGGCGACCTCAACTCGATGCTGTCCGCCACCGCGGCCGCGAACGGCGCCACCTACGTGGACACCGCGACCCCGACCAAGGGGCACGACATCTGCTCGGACGACCGCTGGATCGAGGGCACCATCCCGCACTCGCTCGCCGTCCCGTTCCACCCGAACGCGACCGGCGAGGCGGTGATGTCCCGGGCCGTGCTGAAGACGCTCGGCCGCTGACGGGCCGCCGTTCCTACGGGGCGGTGGGGGGGGGAGGGGGGAGGAGGGGGGGGGTGATAGGAGAGTG
>NZ_JBXQQB010000005.1:289026-385353 GCF_057220535.1 Kitasatospora sp. NEAU-CNBT7
CCCTCCCCCCCCCCTCCCCCCCCCTCCCCCCCCCCCCCCCACCCCTCCCCCCCCCCCCCCCCCCCCCCCCCCCTCCGCCCCGGAATCCGGTTCGACGGCAGGGTCGTTCGAGTGACAAGCTGTGCGGATCTTCACCGCTTCTCCGCCCAGCGTTCGAAGGTGCGCCAGGGCGGCGTCGCGGGCTACGCCCTGACCCAGGAGAAGCCCACGTGCGTCTGAGACATGCCACCGGACTGACCGCAGCAGCGGTCACCACCGTCCTCGGACTTCCGATCCCCGCAGCGACGGCCGCCTCCGCCGTCCTGGTCGTGAACAACAACGACACCGCGCAGTGCACCGACACCGGCGGCGGCACCGTCGCGCAGCCGTACTGCACCATCTCCGCCGCGGCGAAGGCCGCCGAACCGGGCCAGACGGTCCGGGTCCTGCCGAGCCCCGCCGGCTACCAGGAGGAGGTGCACGTCACCAGGTCCGGCACGGCGGACAAGCCGATCACCTTCCTCGGCGGGACGCTCCAGGTCGACAACTCCTCGCTGCCGGCCCTCCACCACAAGACCCCCGGCGAGAAGGCCTTCGTCCTCGCGAACGTCCATGACGTCGTCGTCCGGGGATTCCAGGACGACGAGGCCGAGACCGCGGTGGCGGTCTCCGACTCCAGCCGGGTGACGGTCGACCAGAACCTCTTCACCGTCGAGACCGGCCCCGCGGCCGTCCGGGTCTCCGGCGCGAGCGACCACGTGACGGTCAGCCGCAACCTCTTCCTCGGCTCCGCCGGGGTGCTCGTCGAAGGCGCGCGGTCGACCCTGGTGACGGCCAACGACTTCAACTCGGTCATGCCGACCGCGATCACCGTCACCGACGCCCCGGACTCCGCGGTCACCAACAACACCGTCGCCTTCCCGTGCGGCGCCGGGGTGGTGCTCGGCGGAGCCTCCACGGGCGCGGTGGTCGAGAACAACCTCATCACCCTGCACAACGAGGACAACTCCCGCTACGACGGCCGCACCTGCGCACAGAAGCTGTCGCCGGTCGTGGTCTCCGCGGGCGCCGCGGCCACGGCGAAGGTCGACTACAACACCGTCCACCCGTGGCCCGGCGGGGCCTCCTACGACTGGGCCGGCACCGGCTACCAGACGGTCGCCGCGTTCCGGTCGGCGACCGGCCAGGGCGGGCACGACACCGACCTCGACACCAACTTCGACCCGTCCCTGAACTGGCCCTTCAACCGGCTCCCCGACAGCGCGCCGGCGGCCATCGACTCCGGCGACCCCGACGCGCCCGGCGTCGGCACGGACCTGTTCGGCGCCGTCCCGGTCGACCACCCGGCCGTCGCCAACACCGGTCCCCGCGGCACCACCCGGGACCGCGGCGCCGTCGAGCGCACCGGCCTGCGCACCGCCAACGTCACCCTCCGCGGCGAGCAGGTCCGCTTCCCCAAGGGAGCCGCACCGTTCGCGGTGAAGGCGCAGGCCCAGGCCGCCAACGAGTGGAACTCCCCCCTCGTCACCTACACGTACGACTTCGGCGACGGCACCGCGCCGGTCGTCAGCAGCTCGGGCGCCGAGGTCGGCCACACCTACGAACGGCCGGGCAGCTACTCCGTGGTGGCGACCCTGACCGACGCCCGCGGCGAGCGGGTCGCCACGACCGGCTTCCCGGTGCAGGTGTCCGCGCCGGCCGACCTGGTCGCCGACTTCACCACCGAGGTCGACACCACGCTCGGCGTGCAGGTCAAGCCGGCCTCGACCTCGCCCTACACGGTCACCTCCACCCAGGTCGACTTCGGCGACGGCACCGTCCTCACCAACGACCAGTACAACGTCCACACCTACTGGCAGTCCGGCACCTACAGCATCAAGGTCACGGCGACCGACGACGCCGGCCGCACGGCCTCCAGGACCAAGCAGGTCGTGGTCAAGGCCGACCCTGCCTACGAGGTCCTGCTGCCGTCGGCCCCGCGCGTCCAGGTGATCGCCCGGACCTCCGACGGGCTCCTCGACGCCGGGAACGTCCCCGACCGGAGCCTCTGGGCGCCGTTCGCCCCGGTCGGGGCCACCGGTGCGGCCTTCTCGCCCGACCAGGTGACCGCGCTGACCACCGTCGGCGTCCACTGGGACCGGCTGCGGACCTTCGCGGTCGCGGGCGGCCGGATCTACGGCGCGGACCGGAACATGAGCCAGGTGCCGATGACCGGGACCCTGGGCCAGTGGAGCGCCTGGTCCGAGGTGACCGGTGCCGCCGGCGCCGGGGCCCTCCCCAACGTGACCCAGGTGGCCGCCGCCGCCATCGGGACCACCACCCACCTGGTCGCCGTCTCCAACGGCCGGGTGTACGAGGCGACCCACGACCGCACGACCGACCGGTGGAGCGCCTGGGGCGACATCACCGGTGAGGCCCGGCTGCCCGCCGGCGCCACCCGCATCGCCGCGGCCACCATCGGCAACGCCCTGCACGTCGCCGTGCTGGGCGCGGACGGCCGGGTCCGGATCGCCGACGGCGACTACACGGCGGGCCGGTGGAGCAGCGGTGACCTCAGCGCCGCCATCGGCAACCCCTCGGGCATCACCGAGCTGTCCGCCGCCGCCATCGACGCCAAGTTCCACGTCCTGGCGGTGGCCGGCGGCAACGTCCACCAGGCCACCGGCGACTACCGGGCCGGAACCTGGACCACCTGGGCCGACGTCACCGCCGTCACCGGGCTCCGCGGCTCGGTCACCCAGCTCAGCGCCACCACCTGGGGCGGCAGCTACAACACGCTGCGCCTGTACGGCCTGAGCAACGGTCACGTCTTCAACGCGAACGGCGACTACACCGCCGGCCGCTGGTCCACCTGGGCGGACGTCACCGCGCCCGGCGCGGGCGGCGCCACCGCCCCGGTGACGCTGCTGTCGGCCGCGCAGCTGTAGCCCTCCCCGCATCCCTGCCCACGGCAGCACGAAGCCCCCGGGTCGTCCCGGGGGCTTCGTGCCGTGCGGTCACCGACGGGGCGTCACGGCTTGACGCGGACCACCTGCGGGTCGTGGTCGCTGGCCTGGTTCGCGAACTCGCTGTTGATGTGCACCACGTCGTACTTGGCGTGGGTCAGCCCGGGGCTGACCAGGATGTGGTCCAGCACCTGGGAGTTGCCCTGGTAGACGTAGGAGTAACGCTGCTTCTCCGGGAGCTCGTCGACCAGGTCGCGCAGCACGCAGTCCTTGGTCAGCGCGGTCAGCGCCGGGGAGAACTGGTAGTCGTTGAAGTCGCCGAGCGAGACCACCTTGGCCTGCGGGTCGGCGGCCAGCAGCTTGGCGACGAAGGCCTGCTCGATGCCGGCCTGCTTGACCCGCTGCACCTCGGAGGAGCGGGTCGGCGCCTGGAAGCGGCTGTCGATGCCCTGGTCGCCGCCCTTGCTGTTGAAGTGGTTGGCGATGACGAAGACCTTCTTGCCCTTGAACGAGAACTGGCCGACCAGCGGCTTGCGGCTGGTGTTCCAGGCCTCGTTGCCGGGGTCGATCCGGCCCGGGGAGGCGGTCAGCGCGGTGGTCTTCCCCTTGCCGGTGACGTCCACGGCGGTGGTGGCGCTGCCGCCGGCGATGTCGGTGAAGGAGACCCGCTGCGGGTTGAACAGGAAGACCTGGCGGATGTTGCCGCCGGGCTCGCCGCCGTCCTTGTTGTTCTCCGGGTTGATGGAGCGCCACTCGTACGCCGGGCCGCCGGCCGCCTTGACCGCGGCGATGAACTTGGCCACGGTGGCGCTCGCGTCCACGGTGCCGTCGTTGGTGGCGCCGTTGTTGTCCTGGATCTCCTCCAGGGTGACGATGTCGGGCGAGCGCAGGTTGGTCACCACGCCCTTGGCGAGCTCGCTGAACTTGCTGTCCGGGTCGCTCGGGTCGAGGTTCTCGACGTTGTAGGTGGCGATGGACAGCTCGCCGGCCGCCGCCTCCTTGGTGACCTCGCGCTGCAGGCCGTTGTCCTGGAGCGTGCCGAGGGCGGACGCCACCAGGGTGTAGCCGCCGAACTGGTTGTAGTCCAGCGGGCCGGAGGTCACGCCCTGCAGCCGGTCGCCGACGTTGGCCAGCGGGAACGGCTTCTCGGCCTCGGGCGCGAGCGCCTGCACCATCAGCCGGCCGGAGTTGGGCCGGTCGTAGCCGAGGTAGATGGCGCCGCCGCGCTTGGACTTCTCGTCCTCGCGCCGGGCCTCGACCCACAGCTCGTGGTACTGGTCGGTGGCCTGCACCACGCGGACGTTCTTGACCTGGACGTTCATCCCCTCCAGGGACTCGAACAGGTCCAGCGCGTAGCTGCCGGGCTTGAGGGTGTTGGCCTCGATCGAGGCGCCGGCCGCGTCGGCGGTGTACGCCTCGGGGATGGAGTCGTCGTTCAGCACCACCGGGGCGGGCACCGGGTTGCCGGAGGAGACCACGGTGACCAGCGGGTTGGTCAGCTCGGTGACGGACTGGCTGCCGCCGGCCTGGTTCGGGTAGTACTCGCTGACCTTGGCGGTGACCAGGACCGCGTCGCCGGCCTTGACGGTCGGGGTGGCGCTGCCGGTGTAGACGAACACGCCCTCGCTGGTGGCCGGGTCGGCGTCCGGGGCGGTGTCCTGGATCCAGAAGCCCTTGGAGCCGTAGGTGCGCACGCCGGTGACCACGCCGGGGATGCCCTGGATGGTCTGGCCGGCCTTGGGCGAGATGCGGGTGTTGCCCTGGATGTCGTGGATCCGCACCGAGCCGGGCTCGGTCGGGTTCGGCGGGGTGGTCGGGCCGCCGGTGGTGTCGCCCTTGCTGTTGGTCGGCGTCGGGTCGCCGGCCTTGAGGTCGGCCGCGTTGTCGTCGGTGTCGGCGAGGTCGGCCGCGCGGGCCACCGAGGCGGTGTTGCTCGCGCCGGCGGCGGGGCCGCTGCCCTCGCGGACCACGGCGGTGCCGAAGCCCACCAGGTCGCGGACCTTCGGGTCGGCGGCGCAGTCCGCGGCGGTCTTGCAGGTGAGCGCGGTGGTGCCCTGCACCAGGGCGACGGTGCCGGCCGTGCCGGACAGCGCGAGGGTGCCGGTGGCGTCCGGGGCGGGCAGCTCGACGGTGCCGCCGGTGCCGGCCGACTCGGCGACCAGGAAGCGGCCGCCGGGGGCTATCGAACCGGTCAGCGGGGTGACGCTCCAGGTGGAGGTCGGGCCGGGGCTGGCCGAGATGTACTGCACGCTCCAGCCGGTCAGGCCGAACGCGGCGCCGCCCTTGTTGGCGAGCTCGATGAAGTCGTTCTTCAGGGTGGCGCCGGAGTTGCCGCCACCGCCGTAGACCTCGGAGATCACCGCGTCGGCGGAGGGCGCGGCGACGGCGCCCGGCAGCGGGACCAGGACGAGCGAGGCCGCGACGCCGGCCGGGATGATGGTGGCGCGCAGCAGCGCCCGGCGTGAGCGGGCGGCGGTGGGCTTGGACACCGGTATCAGGACTCCTTAGGTCTGCCCGGCCGTCACGGCGGGCCGGTTCCGGGCAGCGAGGTGGCCCGGCCGACGGGACGTCTCCGGGCGCTTGAGGGTGTGTCAGAGCGCTTACTACTCGCGTAGATCCGAAGCCTGTGGGCGCTTCGGCGAAGCCAAGATACGCGCGTAGAAAATGACCCGACAAGGGCCTGTGCGTTAACTCTTGGCGCAGACACGCCCAACCGCCGCCCGCGCCGACCGACCCGGGCCGTTCATGATCCACCATTTTCCAACGCGCGGTCCGCGGGCTGTTGGTTTCGGTCAGTTCTCCCCGGGCGCCGGGTGCCACGCGGAACAGACGGTGTGTCAACACTCTTGACGCGGCCATGAAACGGCGCTGTCATGTGTGACATTACGTTGGAACGCGTTGGCTTTGGTTGCTTTCTGATCGCCTTCGCAACCGGCCACCCCTCACCCGCAGGAGCCCTCACGTGCTGTCCCGCAGAGCCTCCTGGCGCCGCCGTTCGGCGTCCGCGCTCACCTCGCTCGCGTTACTCGCCGGCGGCGTGGCCCTCACCGCGGCCGTCCAGCTGGCCGGCGCCCCGCCCGCGCTCGCCCTCGACAACGGACTCGCCCTCACCCCGCAGATGGGTTTCAACAACTGGAACTCCACCTGGTGCGGGGACGACTTCGACGAGGCGATGGTCAAGGGCATCGCCGACCTGTTCGTCTCCAAGGGCCTCAAGGACGCCGGGTACCGGTACGTCAACCTCGACGACTGCTGGGCCCTGCCCGCCCGCGACGCGGCCGGCAACCTGGTGCCCGACCCGGTCCGCTTCCCGCACGGCATCAAGGCGCTGGCCGACTACGTGCACGACAAGGGCCTCAAGTTCGGCCTCTACTCCAGCGCCGGCAGCAAGACCTGTGACGTCAAGGGCTTCCCCGGCGGCCTCGGCCACGAGCAGCAGGACGCCGCCCTGTGGGCGTCCTGGGGCGTCGACTACCTGAAGTACGACAACTGCAACAACCAGGGCGTGGACGCCCAGCAGCGCTACAAGGCGATGCGGGACGCGCTCGCGGCGACCGGCCGCCCGATCCTGTTCTCGATCTGCGAGTGGGGTGCCAACCAGCCCTGGGGCTGGGCGCAGCCGGTCGGCAACTCCTGGCGCACCACCGGGGACATCAGCGACACCTGGTCCAGCATGATCACCATCGCGCACCAGAACCAGCAGCTCGCCCCGTACGCCCGGATCGGCGCCTGGAACGACCCGGACATGCTGGAGGTCGGCAACGGCGGCATGACCGACACCGAGTACCGCACCCACTTCAGCCTCTGGGCCCAGATGGCCGCCCCGCTGCTGATCGGCACCGACCTGCGCACCGCCGACCCCGAGACGCTCGCGATCCTGACCAACAAGGACGTGATAGCCGTCGACCAGGACCCGCTGGGGCGGCAGGGCACCGTGGTGTCCTCCGCCGGCGGCAAGGTGGTGATGTCCAAGCCGCTCGCGGACGGCAGCCGCTCGGTGACCCTGACCAACGAGGGCTCGTACACCGCCACCGTGGCCACCACCGTCCAGGCGGTCGGCATCGGCGGCGCCACCTCGTACGCCGTCAAGGACCTGTGGAGCAAGCAGAGCAGCAGCACCACCGGTGCGATCAGCGCCTCGGTGCCGCCGCACGGCACGGTGATGCTCAAGGTCACCCCGGGCACCCCGGTCCCGCCGCCGGGCGGCATGAACCGGCTGAGCGACCTGTCCTGGAGCTCCGCGGTCAACGGCTGGGGCCCGGTGGAGCGCGACCGCTCCAACGGTGACACCGCGGCCGGCGACGGGCGCACCCTGGCCCTGCGCGGCACCCAGTACAGCCGCGGCCTCGGCGTCCACGCGGGCAGCGAGGTCGGCTACTTCCTCGGCGGGACCTGCCGCAACCTCACCGTCGACGTCGGCGTCGACGACGAGACCGGCGGCAACGGCTCGGTGGACTTCCAGATCTGGAAGGACGACGCCAAGGTCGCCGACAGCGGCCGGCTGACCGGCCGCGACCCCGTCAAGCACCTGAGCGCCGACCTCACCGGCGGCGCCCGGCTCCGACTGGTGGTCACCGACGCCGGCGACGGCATGAACTACGACCACGCCGACTGGGCCGAGCCCCGGCTCGCCTGCGGCGGCGGCCCCTCGGCCGGCACCCACCCGCTGAGCGACCTGCCCTGGTCCGCCGCCGTCAACGGCTGGGGCCCGGTCGAGCGCGACCGCAGCAACAACGAGGCCCCCGCCGGGGACGGCCACCCGATCACCGTCCAGGGCGCCACCTACGCCAAGGGCCTCGGCACCAACGCGTACAGCGAGATCACCTACTACCTCGGCGGCGACTGCACCGGCCTGACCACCGACGTGGGCGTGGACGACGAGTCCGCGACCCGCGGCTCGGTGGTGTTCCAGATCTGGAAGGACGGCACCAAGGTCGCCGACAGCGGCCTGCTCACCTACCAGGACGCGGCGAAGCACCTGACCGCCGACCTCACCGGAGCGCTGGAGCTGCGACTCGTGGTCACCGACGGCGGCGACGGCGCCGCCTCCGACCACGCCGACTGGGCGGCCCCGCAGCTGACCTGCTGAACCGCTGACCGCGGTCCGACCCGGTACCCGGCGGCACCGCGAAACGCACGCAGGGCCCGCCCGACAGCTGTCGGGCGGGCCCTGCGCCACCGGTCCGGGGCCCTGGTCCGGGGTCTGCTCAGTCGGCCTCCACGGCGGCCGGCTCGCGCAGCGCGGTCGACCACTTCTGCTCGACCTTGCCGAACTTCCAGTACGCGGCCGCCACCGCCCAGGTGAGCACGAACAGGCCGACGATGGCGTAGCCGACCAGGTTGAGGTCCAGCTCGGCGATCCAGCCGATCGGGCCGGCGGTGATGTCGAGCTTCTCGGAGAGCAGGCCGATCAGCTCGATGCTGCCGATCACCAGGGCGACCAGCACGGAGAGCCCGGTCACCGTGAGGTTGTAGTAGATCTTGCGGATCGGCTTGGAGAACGCCCACTCGTAGGCGAAGTTCATGAACGAGCCGTCGATGGTGTCCAGCAGGCTCATCCCGGCGGCGAACAGCACCGGCAGCACCAGCAGCGCGTACCAGGGCAGCGAGAAGGCGGCCGCGCCGCCGGCCAGCACCAGCAGCGAGACCTCGGTGGCGGTGTCGAAGCCGAGGCCGAACAGCAGGCCGACCGGGTACATGTGCCAGGACTTGGTGACGGCCCGGGTGACCCGGCCGAGGATCCGGTTCATGAAACCGCGCTTGTCCAGCTGGCGTTCCAGCTCGGCCTCGTCGTACTCGCCCTCGCGCATCCGGCGGAAGACCTTGAGGATGCCGTTGAAGGCGCCCAGGTTGATCAGGCCGATCAGCAGCAGGAAGGTGCCGGAGACGCTGACGCCGATCAGGCCGGTCGCGTTGTGCAGGGAGGACTCGTCCGACTCCACCTGGCCGGCCAGCGACTTGATGCCGAAGGCGAGCAGCGCGCACAGTCCGAAGACGATCGACGAGTGGCCGAGCGAGAACCAGAAGCCGACCGACAGCGGGCGCTTGCCCTGGCCCATCAGCTTGCGGGTGGTGTTGTCGATGGCGGCGATGTGGTCGGCGTCGAAGGCGTGCCGCATCCCCAGGGTGTAGGCGGTGAGGCCCATGCCCGCCCCGAAGACCTGCCCGCCGACGTCGTAGTGGTGCGGCGCGATGACCGCCAGCAGGGTGAACCAGCCGATCACGTGCAGGGCGAGGATGAACGCACCCATCCCCGCGAGGCGGATCCACTCGTCCCGGGTGAGCCGGTCGCGGAGACGGCTAGGCGCTGGCATGGGGGTCCTCTCGGTACGGGGGTCGAGCCGGGACAGTTTTCCCTGCCGTTGTACCCATGTGCAAATCATGTGCAACAGCGAATTCCCCCCGCCTGCCTGCATCTCGCATGGCGGACGCCCGAGGCTCCCGGGAGCAAGGGTCGGACGGGCCGGCCGGGCCCGGCGACGCGCAGGCGGCGGCCGCCCGGGCAGGCGGCGAGATGTCCACTATTGTCGGATTCGGCGACCGCCCGGCGGCCACCCGCCAGCAGCACCACCCACGCCCAGGGAGCAGCCACCATGCGGCACCCCGCCTCCTACCCGTACCCGACCACCCGCGAGGACGTACGCATCCCGCTGCCCGACGGCACCCTGCTGTTCGGCCGGATCTGGCGCCCTGTCACCGAGCAGCCGGTCCCGGCCCTGCTGGAGTACCTGCCGCACGGGCTCACCGACCGGACCGTCGTACGGGACGCCGAACGGCACCCCTGGTACGCGGGCCACGGCTACGCCAGTGTCCGGGTCGACGCCCGCGGCCACGGGAACTCCGAGGGCCTGCCGGAGGACGAGCAGACCGGGACGGAGGCGGCCGACGGCGCCGCCGTGGTGGAGTGGCTGGCCGGGCAGGCCTGGTGCAGCGGCCGGGTCGGCATGTTCGGCCTCGGCCGCGGCGGCCGCACCGCGCTGCGGGTCGCCGCGCTCGACCCGGCCCCGCTCCGGGCCGTGGTCGCGGTCTGCGCCGGCGACGAGGACCACGAGGACGCCCACTACCTGGGCGGCACCCTGCTGGCGACCGGCCTGCAGAACCGCACCTGCGCCGACCTGGCCTCGGCCGCCCGCCCGCCGGACCCCCGCTACGTCGGCGACCGCTGGCGGCAGCTGTGGCTGGAGCGCCTGGACGCCCTGGAACCGGTGGTCCACCGCCGGCTCGCCCACCAGAGCCGGGACGCCTACTGGCGGGACGGCGGCATCCGCGACCGCCACCACGCGGTCACCGCCGCCGTCCTGGCCGTCGGCGGCTGGGCCGATCCGCACCGGGACGCCGTGCTGCGGCTGGTCGAGCAGCTCGACGCGCCCACCCGCGGCATCATCGGCCCGTGGCCGCGGCAGTACCCCGACCAGGGACTTCCGCCGGGCCCCGCCATCGGCTTCCTCCAGGAGACCCTGCGCTGGTGGGAGCAGTGGCTGCACGGCCCCGGCGGCGACGGCGGTTCCGGCAGCGGCACCGCCGGCGGACCCGCGCTGCGCAGCTGGATGAACGAGTCGGTGCCGCCGGCCGCCGCGTACGCCAACCGGCCCGGCCGCTGGGTGGGCGAGGACGGCTGGCCCTCCCCCGACGTCCGGGAGGTGCACTACGGTCTCGACGGCGCGCTGCGGGGCGCCGGGACCGCCTCCGCCGACCGGTTCGTACGGGTCCGCTCGCCGCAGCACACCGGGGTGGACGCCGGACGCCAGGTGCCCGCCGGTGGCGGCGCCGACCTGCCGCCGGACCAGCGGGAGGAGGACGGCAGGTCGGTCTGCTTCGACTCCGCGCCGCTGCCCGAACCGGTCGAGCTGCTCGGCCGGCCCGCCGTACGGCTGCGGCTGCGCTGCGACACCCGGCGCGGGCAGGTCGCCGCCCGGCTCTGCGACGTGGCGCCGGACGGTTCGTCCGCGCTGGTCACCCGGGGGGTGCTCGGCCTGTCCGCCCGGCACGGCACCGACCGGGTGGTGGACTGGGAGCCGGGCGCGGTCGAGGAGGTGGAGTTCGACCTGGCCGGCATCGCGCACGACGTCCCGGCCGGCCACCGGATCCGGCTGGCACTGTCCTCCGCGTACTGGCCGTGGGTGTGGCCGCAGCCGGACGCGGCCGGTTTCGAGGTCGACCCCGGTGGCAGCGTGCTCACCCTGCCGGTCCGCCACCTGGCCGCCGACGCGGGCAGCCCGCCGGTCGCCTTCGAGCCGCCCGAGCAGGCGCTCCCGCCCGCCGTGCGGGTGTCCGAACCGCTCACCGCCAGGCCCGAGCGGCTGCTGGTGCACGACGTCGCGGCCGGCGAGTGGCGGCTGGAGACCTCGCCGGGCCCGGCCGGCCCGTACACCCTGCCCGACGGCCTGGTCGTCGCGGAGCACACCGTGGAGGCGTACCGGATCCGCGCCGACGACCCGCTCAGCGCGCAGGCCAGGACCGATCTGACGGTCCGGCTGGAGCGTCCGGAGATCGGCTGGGACGCCACCGTGCAGCTCCGGGCCGAGATCCGCTGCGATGCCACGCACTTCGTCACCCGCAACCGGCTGCGGGCGCTGGAGGGCGGCGCCGTGCTGTTCGAACGCGACTGGGAGCGCCGGATCCCGCGGTCGGCCTGCTGAGGCCGCCCGGCAGGTCCGGCATGCCGCGGGGCCCGGCGGCCGGCGCCGCCGGGCCCGTTTCGGGGGCGGTCCGGAAGGGGGTGGGCTCAGCGGGCCCGGTGGGCGCGGATCAGCTCCGCGTACCGGTGGCCGCTGGTCTTGACGGTGCGCCGCTGGGTCTCGTAGTCGACCCGGACCAGGCCGAAGCGCTTGTCGTAGCCGTAGGCCCATTCGAAGTTGTCCAGCAGCGACCAGGCGAAGTACCCGGCCAGCGGGGCGCCCTGGGCGGCGGCGGAGGCGCAGGCGGCGAGGTGCCGCTCCAGGTAGGCGGTCCGCTCGGGGTCGTGGACGGTGCCGTCGGGGGCGACGGTGTCGCGGTAGGCGGCGCCGTTCTCGGTGACGTAGAGCTGCCGGGCGCCGTACTCCTCGGTCAGCCGCAGCAGCAGTTCCTCGATGCCGGGGGCGTGCACCTCCCACGGCATCGCGGTGTGTTCGGGGCCGGGGCCGGGCAGCTGGCGGAAGTACGGGGCGGGGCCGGTGGGGTCGTCGGCGACGATCTGGCGGAAGTAGTAGTTCAGGCCGAGCCAGTCGAGCGGGGCCGAGATCAGCTCCATGTCCCCGTCCTGGACGGGGAGTTCGACACCGTAGAGGTCGACCATGTCCTGCGGGTAGCCGCGGCCGAGCACCGGGTCGAGCCACCAGCGGTTGATGTGGCCGTCGGCCCGGCGGGCGGCGGCGTGGTCGGCCGGGCGGTCGCTGCCGGGCCGGATGGTGGAGAGGTTGTTGACGATGCCGATCCGGGCGCCGGGCACGTGCGCCCGCAGTGCCTGGACCGCGAGGCCGTGGCCGAGGTGCAGGTGGTAGGAGGCGCGGACGGCGGCGGTCAGGTCCTGCCACCCGGGGGCCATGTCGCCGTCGAGGTGGCCGATCCAGGCGGAGCAGAGCGGTTCGTTGAGGGTGGCCCAGTGGGTGACCCGGTCGCCGAGGCGCTCGGCGACCACGGCCGCGTACTCGCCGAAGCGCAGCGCGGTGTCGCGTTCGGGCCAGCCGCCGCGGTCCTGCTGGGCCTGCGGGAGGTCCCAGTGGTAGAGGGTGGGGAAGGGGGTGATGCCGGCCTCCAGCAGGGCGTCCACCAGCCGGTCGTAGAACGCCAGGCCGGCCGTGTTGACCCGGCCGTCGGCGTGCGGCACCACCCGGGGCCAGGCGATGGAGAACCGGTAGGCGTCCAGGCCGAGTTGCCGCATCAGGGCGAGGTCCTCGGGCCAGCGGCGGTAGTGGTCGCAGGCGGTGTCGCCGGTGTCGCCGCCGGCGACCTTCCCCGGGGTGTGGGAGAAGGTGTCCCAGATGGAGGGTGCGCGGCCGTCAGCGGCCACGGACCCCTCGATCTGGTACGCGGCGGTGGCCGCACCCCAGACGAATCCGTCCGGGAGAGCACTGAGGTCGTTCACGGCATGCCTTTCGGGGAGGGTTGTCCGACGGTGGATCACTTGACGGCGCCGGCCGTCAGCCCGGCGACCAGGAAGCGCTGCAGCAGCAGGAAGCCGGCCACCACCGGGACGCTGACCACGAGGGACGCGGCCATCACCTGGTTCCAGTACACGTCGGTCTGGGTGGCGTAGCCCTGGAGGCCGACGGCGAGGGTGCGGGTCTCGTCGTTGGTCATCACGGAGGCGAACAGCACCTCGCCCCACGCGGTCATGAAGGCGTACACGGCGACCGCGACGATGCCGGGGACGGCGGCGGGGACGACGATCCGCACCAGGGTCCGCAGCGGCCCGCAGCCGTCCACGGCGGCGGCCTCGTCGAGGTCGCGCGGGATGGAGTCGAAGTACCCGGCCAGCATCCAGATCGAGAACGGCAGCGAGAAGGTGAGGTAGGTGAGGATCAGTCCGCCGCGGCTGCCGTAGAGGGCGACGCCGGTGGAGTTGCCGATGTTGACGAAGAGCAGGAACAGCGGCAGCAGGAACAGGATCCCCGGGAACATCTGGGTGGAGAGCACCGTGACGGTGAACAGCCGCCGCCCCCGGAAGCGGTAGCGGCTGACGGCGTACGCGGCGAGGATCGCGATCAGCACCGAGCAGACGGTGGCTCCGGCCGAGACGATCAGCGAGTTGACGAAGTAGCGGCCCAGCGGGACGGTCTTCCAGATGTCGGCGTACGGCCGGAGGGTGACGGTGCTGGGGATCCAGCGGAACGGCCCCTGGACGTCCCGCAGCGGTTTCAGCGAGGAGCTGAGCATCACCAGCACCGGGGTGAGGGTGAAGGCCAGCAGGACGGTGAGGGCGATCCGGCGGGTCCACCGGTAGGAGGCGGGCGGGTCAATCATCGGCACCCTTCCGGCGCGAGGTGGCGAACAGGTAGCCGGCCGTCACCAGCAGCAGGAAGAGCAGCAGCAGGACGGACATGGCCGAGCCGGAGCCGAAGTTCCAGGTGACGAAGGAGGACTGGTAGATGTGGATGGAGATGAGGTCCGCCGCCTGCGGAGCCGACTTGCCGAACAGCACGTACGGCGTGTTGAAGTCGTTGAAGGTCCACAGGAACAGCACCAGGACCAGGACCAGGTTGACCGGGCGCAGCGAGGGCAGCGTGATCCGGCGGATCTGCTGCCACACGCCGGCGCCGTCCATCGCGGCGGCCTCGTAGAGCTCGCGTGGGATGTTCTGCAGGCCGGCCGTCAGGGTGAGGAAGGCGAACGGCCAGGACTTCCAGACCGAGACGGTGACCAGGGCGGTGAAGCTGTTGTCGCCGATCAGCCAGAACGGCCGGCCGGAGGTGAGGTGGAGCTGGTCGTGCAGCAGGTGGTTGACCAGGCCGGTGTCGCGCTGGAACATGAACGACCAGGTGATCACGGCGGCGTACACCGGCAGCGCGTACGGGAGCAGGAAGGCCGCCCGCAGCAGGCCCCGGCCCTTGAAGGTGTCCTGCATGAAGATCGCCGCCGCGGTGCCGACCAGCCAGGACAGGCCGACCGACAGCGCGGTGAAGGCGCAGGTCACCCAGAACGAGTTGAGCAGCGACCGGCCGACCGGCGCGCTGAGGTCCACCGCCACCCGGTAGTTGCCGAGGCCGGCCCAGGGTGCGGCGGACCAGTCGCGGATGAAGAACTGGGTGAGCTGTTTGACGCTCATCACGATGCCGACCACCATCGGCGCCAGGTGGATCAGCAGCTCCAGCGCGAGGGCGGGGAGCAGGAGCAGGTAGGGCAGGCCGGTGCGGCCGAGTCGCTTGCGGATCACGTCAGTTGGCCGGCATCTGCTGCTGGGCCTTGGTGAGTTCGGCCTTGACGGTGTCGTCGGTGACCGGCTTGCCGGCGGCGGCCTCGGCGAGCAGGTTCTTCACGGCGGTGCCGACCAGGGTCTCGAACTGGCTCTCGTTCGCGACCTGGGGCAGCGGCTGGGCGCTGGTGGCGAGGACGTCGGAGAGCGCCTTGAGCTCCGGGGTGGCGAAGGCGGGGTCGGCCTGGGCGGCCTTGACCGGCGGGATGGAGCCGTAGGTCCTGTTGAGCTGCTTCTGCTCCTCGTCGCCGGTCATGAACTTCACGAACTGCAGGGCGCCGTCCAGGTTCTTGGTGTTCTTGAAGACGGCGAGGTTGATGCCGGCCACCATCGAGGTGGTCGCCTTGGTGCCGGTGGCGCCGGCCGGGACGGGGATCGGGGCGACCGCGAAGTCGTCCGGGTTCATGCCGTGCGACCTGAGGTTGGCGCCGGCGGACTGCCACATCAGCATCGCGGCCTTGCCGGTGGCGAAGTCGGTGACGGACTGGTTGTTGGCGTACTCGGCGTTGCCGGGGGCGGCGATCTTGTCCTTGGCGATGAGGTCGACGTACTGCTTGACCGCGCCGACCGCCTCGGGGCTGTCGAAGGCGGGCTTGCCGGCGGCATCGAACCAGCCGGTGCCGTGCTGCCGGCCGAGCGCGAAGGCGTGGTGGACGTTCTCGGAGACGTTGCCGCCCTCGATGGCGAGGCCGTACTTCCCGTCCTTGGTGAGCTTCTGGCCGTCGGCGACCAGTTCGTCCCAGGTGGCGGGCGGGTTCGCGATGCCGGCTTCGGCGAAGGCCTTCTTGTTGTAGTAGAGGCCGTAGGCCATGGAGTAGAGCGGGACGGCGGCCGGGTCCTGGCCGGCGGCGCCGGCCGAGGCGATGGTGGCGGGCAGGAAGCGGTCCTTGCCGCCGATCTTGGCGAAGGTGGCGTCGTCGAAGGGCAGCAGGGCGCCGGTGGCCTGGAGCGAGGCGGACCAGGTGTTGCCGATGTTCAGCACGTCGGGGCCCTGGCCGGAGGCGGTGGCGGCGAGGATCCGGTTCAGCAGGTCGGACCAGGGCACCACCTCCAGCTTCACCTTGATGCCGGTCTGCTGTTCGAACTTTCTCAGCTCCGGCTCCAGGACCTCCTTGTCGTTCTCCAGGCTGGTGCCCTGGTTGGAGGCCCAGTAGGTGAGAGTCCCGGGGCTGCTGTTGTCGCCGCCGAAGCTGCTGGAGCCTCCGCCGCAGGCGCCGACGGTCAGGGCGAGTGTGGCGGCGAATGCGGTGGCGGCGGCGAGGCGGTTGATGCGCATGACCGTTGCCCCTCTCGGGCGGGGTGGCGTGGTGGGGGGTGAAGTACGAGGCCCAGCGGCTTACTTCAAGGCGTGATTTAACGTGTGAGAAAAGCTGGCGTCAAGACTTCGCGCAGCGATAGATTCAACCCAGGAGGGAGAGTCCATGACGCTTCGAGGCAAGCAGACCGTACGTGACCTGCGGCGGGGCAGCAGATCCACGCTGCTGCGCCGGCTGTACTTCGACGGGCCGCTCAGCCGCCAGGAGTTGGGGCGGATCACCGGCCTCAGCGCCGGCTCGGTCAGCAACGTGACCGGCGAGCTGCTCGCCGACGGGCTGGTCGAGGAGTGCGGCTCGGTGGAGTCGGACGGCGGACGGCCGCGGATCCTGCTCCAGGTGACCCCGGGCCGCGCCCACCTGGTCGGCGTGGACGTCGGTGAGACCCAGGTCCGGGTCGCCCTGTTCGACCTGGCCCTGGGCGAACTCGCCGCCAGCGACCACCCGCTCTCCGACAAGGGCCACGACGTCGACCACGTGGTCGAGCTGATCCTCACCGGACTCGCCGAGGTGCTGGCCCGTACCGGCACCGACCCGCGGACCGTGCTCGGCGTCGGCGTCGGCGTGCCCGGCATCGTCGAGCAGGACGCGGCGGCCGAGGACGGGCTCGGCATCGTGGTGCACAGCCAGACCGTCGACTGGGACGCCGTGCCGCTCGGCCGGCTGCTGCGGGCCGGCACCGACCTGCCGCTGTTCGTCGACAACGGCGCCAAGACGCTCGGCCAGGCCGAGATGTGGTTCGGCGCGGGCCGGGGCGCGCTCCACGCGGTGGTGGCGCTGTTCGGCTCCGGCGTCGGCGCCTGTGTGATCGCCGACGGCGCCCGCTTCCGCGGCGCCACCAGCAGTGCCGGCGAGTGGGGCCACACCAAGGTGCACGTGGGCGGGCGGCTGTGCCGCTGCGGTTCGCGCGGCTGCCTGGAGGCCTACGTCGGCGCGGAGGCGCTGGTCGAGCGGTGGGGCGCCGCCCCGGCCGGGAGCAGCGAGAAGGCGGGGCTGGCCGCGCTGCTGGCCGCCGCGGAGTCCGGCGAGAGCGCCGCCGTCGAGCTGCTGGACGAGGCCGCCGAGTACCTCGGCGCGGCCATCGCCGACCTGGTCAACCTGTTCAACCCGGAGCGGATCGTGATCGGCGGCTGGGCGGGCCTGATGCTCGGCCCGCGGCTGCTGCCCGCCGTCCGGGACGCCGCCACCGCGTACGCGCTGCGCTTCCCGCGGGCGCAGACCTCGATCGAACTCGGCCGGCTCGGCCCGGACGCCGTGACGGTCGGCGCGGCCACCCTGCCGCTGTCCCGGTTCCTCGACTCGGGCGGCGAGTTCCCGGCCCGTTCCGGTCCCGCCGCGCCCGCCGCGAGCTGACCGGCCGGGACCGCCCCACCAGCGCCGATCCCGTCCGCGCAGGCCGCCCCTCCGCTCAACCCGGCTGCCCGGAACGGGAGATGACGCCCGATGCGATTCTGGGCACGGGGGTTGACACCCGCTCTCGGGCGCCCCGACACTCCTGCCGGGGAGCGCTCTCCCGGCCATCGCCCCACCCGGGCCCGCCACCTGACCGGCGCCCCTGCGCCGCTCGCCGGACACCTTCCGCCGGGCCCGGCCGGCCACCCCCGCGCGCCCCCACCCGCGTCACCCCCACCCACCCCACCCATCGCAGGAGAAGCCCGTGAGGCTCACTTCAGCACGCCCCGACGGCCGGACCGGCCCCGGCCGGCGCGGCTCGGCCGGACTGCTCGGCCTGGCCCTGCTCTCCGGTGCGGTGCTCGCCCTTCCGAGCACCGCCGCACACGCCGCCGACACCCTGATCTCCCAGGGCAAGGCGGTCACCGCCTCCTCCACCGAGAACGGCGGCACCGGCGCCGCGCTCGCCGTCGACGGCAACACCGGCACCCGCTGGTCCTCCGCCGCCAGTGACCAGCAGTGGCTCCAGGTCGACCTCGGCGCCACCGCCACCATCGGCAAGGTGGTGCTCAACTGGGAGGCGGCGTACGGCAAGGCGTACCAGATCCAGACCTCCGCCGACGGCACCACCTGGACCACCGTCTACGCCACCACCACCGGCACCGGCGGCACCGAGACCCTCACCGTCGCCGGCTCCGGGCGGTACGTGCGGATGAACGGCATCACTCGGGGCACCGGCTACGGCTACTCGCTCTGGGAGTTCCAGGTCTTCGGTTCCTTCGCCGGCACCACCCCGGGCGGCTGCGGCACCACCGACGCCGCCCAGGGCCGGCCCGCCACCGCGTCCTCCACCGAGAACGGCGGCACCGGCGCCGCGCTCGCCGTCGACGGCAACACCGGCACCCGCTGGTCCTCCGCCGCGAGCGACCCGCAGTGGCTCCAGGTCGACCTGGGCACCACCCAGCAGATCTGCCAGGTGGTGCTCAACTGGGAGACCGCCTACGGGAAGGCCTACCAGCTGCAGACCTCCGACAACGGCACCAGCTGGACCACCGTCTACTCCACCACCACCGGCACCGGCGGCACCGAGACCCTCGATGTCACCGGCTCCGGCCGCTACCTGCGGATGAACGGCACCGCGCGCGGCACCGCCTGGGGCTACTCGCTGTGGGAGCTGGCCGTGCACACCGCCAGCGGCGGACCGAGCGTGCCGCCGGTCCAGGGCGGCGGCGACCTCGGGCCGAACGTGCTGGTCTTCGACCCGGCCACACCCGGCATCCAGGCCAAGGTGGACGAGGTCTTCGCCAAGCAGGAGTCCAACCAGTTCGGCAGCGACCGCTACGCGCTGCTGTTCAAGCCCGGCACCTACAGCAACCTCAACGCCCAGATCGGCTTCTACACCTCGATCGCGGGCCTCGGGCTCAGCCCCGACGACACCGTGTTCAACGGCGACGTCACCGTGGACGCGGGCTGGTTCGGCGGCAACGCCACCCAGAACTTCTGGCGCTCGGCGGAGAACCTCTCGCTGAAGCCGGTCAGCGGCACCGACCGCTGGGCGGTCTCGCAGGCCGCGCCGTTCCGCCGGATGCACGTCCAGGGCGGCCTCAACCTCGCCCCGAACGGCTACGGCTGGGCCAGCGGCGGCTACATCGCCGACTCGAAGATCGACGGCACCGTCGGCAACTACTCCCAGCAGCAGTGGTACACCCGCGACAGCGCGATCGGCGGCTTCACCAACGGCGTCTGGAACCAGACCTTCTCCGGCGTCCAGGGCGCCCCCGCGCAGAGCTTCCCCAACCCGCCGTACACCACGCTCGCCACCACCCCGGTCTCCCGGGAGAAGCCGTTCCTCTACCTGGACGGCAACGACTACCGGGTCTTCGTACCCGGCAAGCGCACCAACGCCACCGGCGTCTCCTGGGCGAACGGCCCGGGCGCCGGCACCTCGCTGCCGCTGAGCCAGTTCTACCTGGTCAAGCCCGGCGCCACCGCCGCCACCATCAACCAGGCGCTGGCCCAGGGCCTCAACCTGCTGTTCACCCCGGGCGTCCACCACGTCGACCGGACCATCGAGGTGACCCGGCCGGACACCGTGGTGCTGGGCCTGGGCCTGGCCACCGTCGTCCCCGACAACGGCGTGGTCGCGATGCGCACCGCCGACGTGGACGGCATCCGGCTGGCCGGTCTGCTGTTCGACGCCGGCACCGTCAACTCGCCCGCCCTGCTCCAGGTCGGCCCGGACGGCGCCACCGCGGACCACGCGGCCGACCCGACCACCGTGCAGGACGTCTTCGCCCGGATCGGCGGCGCCGGACCCGGCTCGGCCACCACCGCCATGGTGGTCAACGCCAACAGCACCATCGTCGACCACACCTGGCTGTGGCGCGCGGACCACGGCGCCGGCGTCGGCTGGACGGCCAACCCGTCCGACTACGGCATGGTGGTGCGCGGCAACGACGTGCTGGCCACCGGCCTGTTCGTGGAGCACTTCAAGAAGTACGACGTGGAGTGGTCCGGCGAGCGCGGCCGGACGATCTTCTACCAGAACGAGATCGCCTACGACGCGCCCAACCAGGCCGCCGTCCAGAACGGCGCCACCAAGGGCTTCGCGGCCTACAAGGTGGACGACAATGTCACCGTCCACGAGGGCTGGGGCCTCGGCTCGTACTGCTACTTCAACGTCGACCCGACCATCCGGATGGACCACGGCTTCGAGGCCCCGAACCGGCCGGGCGTCAAGTTCCACGACGTCCTGGTCAACTCGCTCGGCGGGAACGGCCAGTTCGACCACGTGATCAACGACGTCGGCGCCGCCACCTCGGGCACCTCGACCACCCCGTCCAACGTGGTCTCCTACCCGTGAGCCGTCCCGACCGCGGCTGACGCCCCCGGGCAGGTCCGCCCGACGAGCGGTCCCCCTGGACGAGCGCTCCACCCGCGGGGCCGGCCGGTCCCGACCGGCCGGGGGTGGAGCGCTCTCCCGGCCCGCCTGACGGCATGTCGCCCAAGTGCTATAACAACGCGTATGACTGACGCCCTCCAGCGCACGGCAGCCCGCCCGGCCACCCTGGAGGACGTCGCACGGGTCGCCGGGGTGTCCCGCTCCACCGTCTCCAGGGTGGTCAACGGCGTGCGCAACGTCGACCCCGCCATCCAGGAGACCGTCCGCCGCGCGGTCACCGCCACCGGGTACGTCCCCAACGGCGCCGCCCGCTCGCTGGTCACCCGGCGGGCCGACACCGTCGCACTGATCGTCTCCGGGGCCGGGCGGACCGGCGGCGACGGGATGCTGTTCACCGACCCGTTCTTCGGCCGGGTGGTCGGCGGGGTGCTCGGCGGACTCCGCCCGCTCGGCATGCACCCGGTCCTGATGCTCGCCGACGACCCAGCCTCCCGCGACCAGGCCGTCGGCTACCTGCGGCGCGGCAGCGCCGACGGCGCCCTGCTGGTCTCCACCCACGCCGGGGACCCGCTGCCCGCCCGGCTCGCCGAGGCCGGACTCCCGACCGTGCTGTTCGGCCGGCCCGCCACCCCGCTGCCGCTCGGCTACGTCGACCTCGCCAACCACGACGGCGCCCGACTGGCCGCCGACCACCTCGCCGCCCGCGGCTGCCGGCGGGTGGTCACCGTCACCGGGCCCGCCGCCCTGCCCGCCGGACAGGACCGGCAGGCCGGCTTCCGGGAGGCGATGGCCCGGCACGGCCGGCCCTGGGCGCCCGAGGCGGCCGGCGACTTCACACTGGCCGGGGGCGCCGCCGCGATGACCCGGCTGCTCGCCGAACACCCGGACCTGGACGGGGTGTTCGCCGCCAACGACCTGATGGCCCAGGGCGTCCTCGCGGTCCTGCGCGAGCACGGCCGCCGGGTGCCCGACGACGTCGCCGTGGTCGGCTTCGACGACAGCAGCGCCGCCACGACCGCCCACCCCCGCCTCACCACGGTCCGCCAGCCGGTCGAGGAGATGGCCCAGCGGATGACCGCCCTGCTGCTCGACCGGATCGAACACCCCGGCGAGGGCCCCGTCTCGGTCCTGTTCGAACCCCGCCTGATCGTCCGCGAATCCGCCTGACCGCCGCCCACCGCCGTCAGGCCCGGCTCCGGCACCTCGAGCTCGAGGTTGCAGAACTTCACCGATCCGGGCTTCACCGACTGTTCCGGTGTGGTCGGCTGGTCTGCTGACACTCCGACCCAGGAACGCCCGCCTCATGATCGAAGCAGCCCTCCGCGGCAACCAGTCCATCGTCGTGCTCTGCGCCGTGCTGTCCGTGCTGGCCGGCGCGCCGGTGTGGTTCGCCGCCCGCCGGTACCGGCTGCCGGTGGTGGCGGCGCTCGGCGCCACCGTCTCGCTCTCGCTGGTCCTGGCCGCCACGCTCTACCCGTTGAGCCCGCAGGCCCCGGCCTCGATGGCGTGCACGGTGCAACGGGACGTCGTCGGCGCGCTGCTGGCCGACCAGGGGCTGCTGAACGTGGCCCTGTTCGTGCCCGCCGCCGTCTTCCTGACGCTCACGGTCCGGCGTCCGCTGCCGGTCGCCGCCTCGCTCACCGTGCTGTCCGGGGCCGTCGAGGTCACCCAGGCGCTGGTCTCCGGCATGGGCCGGGCGTGCGACTCGGTGGACCTGGAGGCCAACCTGGCCGGGGCGCTGCTGGGCTGTCTGATCGGCCGACTGTGCCTCGGGCGGGGCGGTCGGCGGCGGCTCGGCCGGGAGCTGCGATTCGGCCGGGAGCTGCGGCTCGGTGCACTGGTCGGCGTCGGCGGGGCGGCGGTGCTGACCGCCGTCGCGGCGCCGACCCTGCTGTTCGTGGTCTCCGACACCAGCGACGGCCACCGGGCGGACCAGGCCCAGACCACGGCCGCGATCGACGCCACCCACGCCTTCTTCGGCGCCGGCACCTCGCCGGGGCGGGTCCAGTTCACGGCGGGCAGCTTCGGGCAGCCCGGGCGGCTGGAGGTCGCCACCCCGGCGGGCAATCTGGTACTCGACTGGCCCTCACGTGAGATCACCTCCGGCGTTCTCGGCGCGGTCGCCGAGCAGCCGGGCGGCCACCCGCCGTTGCCGGACCAGGACGCCCTGGCGATCGGGACCGACTTCGCCCGCGCGCACTTCCCGTGGGCGGTGGCCGACTCGGCCACCACGGTCCTCCCCGCGGGCGGCCCCGGCAGCCAGGCGAAGCTGGTGCAGTGGCGGTCCCGGGTGGACGGTGTGCTGATGCCGATGCGGCTCGACGTGATCGTCGGCGACGACCGCCGGGTGGTGTCGTTCACCGCCCGCAACGTGCCGCGTCCGGCGCTGCCGAAGCCGGCCGTGACGGCCGAACAGGCCCGGGCGCTGGCCGCCCGCCCCGGGATGGCGGTGACCGGTGGTGAGCTGCTGGCGAAGGCGGACCGCTCGGGCGGCTGGCGCGTGTGCTGGCTGCTCTCGCTGACACCGGCCGGCCTCGCGACACCCGCGCCGGACGGACCGGGCCGGGCCCTGGTGGTGCTGGACGCGGTGACCGGCGCACCGTTCACGGACGGCGATCCGGCCGGACCCGGCCGCTGACCCCGCCGGACGGCCGGCCGACCGCTCAGGGGCCCGACTGCTCAGGGGCCCGGCCGCCGAGTCCTCGGCCGTTCAGGAACCCGGCTGCTCAGGGACCGGCCGCTCAGGACCCGTCAGCAGCCCGCGCAGCACGGCGTCGTCGTCCGGTGCCAGGGTCGAACCGAGGTGGTGCAACTGGGCCAGCCGCTCGGCGTCACCGTCGGCGTCGGCGTCGGCCACCAGCCCGGAGGCCCAGCCCCGCCGCCGCTCGGCGTCCGGCCCTACCGTCCCGTCCCCCGCCGTCCCCTCCCCCACCATCCTGTCCCCCACCGTCTCGTTGAACAGCGCGTACAGGGCGTACCAGCGGACGTCGGAGTCGGTGTCCCGGCCGAGGGTCAGCAGTGCGTCGACGACGCGTTCCTCGGTCCGGTCCGGGTCGGCGAGGGCGGGCAACGCCTCGGCGACGGCGAACCGGACCGGCTGCGCGGCGTGGTCCCGGTAGGAGAGCACCAGGTCGAGCGCCTCGCGTGCGCCGTGGTAGCCGAGGACGGAGATCAGCACGCGGGTGACCCAGGGGTCGGGCTCGTCGGCCAGCTCGCGCACCACCACCGCCACCGTCTCGGCGGCGAACGGGCGTCGCCCTTCCTCGTCGGGCGCCCCGAGCTCCCGCAGGATCCACGCGCCGAGCTCCCGTTCCTGCGGCTCGTCGTGGCCGAGGAGGGCGGCCGCCCGGTCGAAGACCTCCCGGGTCGGCCGGCGGTGCAGCGCAACCAGGTGCGGCACCGGGGCGTCCTCCTCCCCGTCGGCCAGTTCACACCGGGCGGCGGCGAACAGCTCGTCGGTGGTCGGTCCGACCGGATCGATCGTCATACGGGTGCCGTCTCCATGCCTTCGGCCGCACCGGTCGGCGGGCCGGCGCCGATCCTAGGGCCGCCCGAGGCACCGCGTCCGGCACCGCGTCCGGCGAACAGGCCTCACGCGAACGACCCGGGTGATCAACGGCGGCGGGGCTGACTCCTAGCCATCCCTCAGACTGCACCCAGCCCGCTCTCAGATCGGCAGCACCGGTCAATTACGATCAGCGGGTGCCAAGCCTCACCGGACTCCCGCTCCAGATCATCGTCGCCCTGCTGGCGGTCGCCGCGTTCGCCGCCACCATGTGGCTGTGGCCCAGACTCGGCGGGAACGGCTGGAAGGCGTGGCTCGGGCGGCTCGGGGCGTTCTTCGGGACCCAGGCCGTGGTACTGGCGGCGCTCGGGCTGGTGGCCAACTCGTACTTCGGCTTCTACAGCACCTGGAGCGACCTGCTCGGCCTGGACGGCGCCCCCGGCCAGGTGGTGGACCACCAGCCGGGCGGCAAGGCGATCCGGGTGACCGGCGAGCAGAAGATGTACTCGGCGCAGGGCCCGGCCAAGGAGCGCTCCGGGAAGATCGAGAAGATCGACATCCGCGGCGAGGCCTCCGGGCTGAACTCGGACGCCTACGTCTACCTGCCGCCGCAGTACTTCCAGCCGGAGTTCGCCGGCAGCCGGTTCCCGATGGCGCTGGTGCTGTCCGGCTACCCCGGCATCCCGGAGAAGCTGATCAGCCTGCTGAAGTACCCGGAAACCGCGCTCAAGGGCATCGAGGCCGGGCAGCTGCCGCCGACCGTGCTGGTGATGATGCGCCCGACCCCGGCCGGCGTCGGCAACCGCGACACCGAGTGCATGGACATCCCGAACGGTCCGCAGGTGGAGACCTTCTTCACCACCGACCTGCCCAAGGCGATGGCCACCGACTACCGGATCTACGACAAGCCGGAGGCGCGGGCCGTGATGGGCGACTCCACCGGCGGGTACTGCGCGCTGAAGTTCGCGCTGCGCAAGCCCGACGCGTACCGCTCGGCGGTGTCGCTGTCCGGCTACTACGAGGCGCCGTCCGACCCCACCACCGGTGACCTGTTCGGCGGCAACGCCGACCTCGAGCGCGAGAACGACCTGCTGTGGCGGCTGGAGAACCGGCCCGCCCCGCCGGTCTCGCTGCTGCTCGCCACCAGCCTGAACGAGGACAACTACCACGCCACCCAGAAGCTGGTGGCCGCCTTCAAGGCGCCCACCCAGCTGTCGACGATCACCCTGAACTCCGGCGGCCACAACTTCCACACCTGGACCCGGGAGATCCCGCCCGCGATGGCCTGGCTGGGCAAGCGGCTGACCCCGCCGCAGCCCGCCTCCCCGCAGGCCTGACGCGCCGCCACCCCACCCCCGTACGCCGCGGCCACCGCGCTCCGGCCGCGCCCCTGGCCACACCGCCAACGGCGCTGCGGCCCTGCCCGGAGGGCCGAGCGGAGGGGCTGACCGGAGCCGCGCTCCGCCGGACGGGTGACTTCCGGCAGATCACAGGGCGCTCATAGGACGCGTTCACGGACCTCTCAGGCGGGGCCGCGAGCGTATGCCCATGACCACGACCGACTCCGTTCCTCCGACCAGCGAACCGTGGCCCGAGGCTGCGGACCACCCGCCGCCGGTGCCGCCGGCCCGGGCCGCGGTCGACGACCCGTTCCCGCCCGCCACCGCACCCGCGCCCGCACCCGGCCCCAAGGGCCCGGGGTCCTGGGGCGGACGGCTGCGCACCCTCCCGGCCCGCGCCTGGCGCGGCCGCCCGGACGACCCCCGCTGGGCCCGCCCCGCACTGCTCGGCCTGCTCGCGGCCACGGCGGCGCTGTACTTCTGGAACCTCACCGCCTCCGGCTGGGCCAACGCCTTCTACTCGGCGGCGGTCCAGGCCGGCAGCCAGAGCTGGAAGGCCTTCTTCTACGGCTCCTCGGACGCCGCGAACTTCATCACCGTCGACAAGCCCCCGATGTCGCTGTGGCCGATGGCCCTGTCGGTGCGGCTCTTCGGCCTCAGCTCGTGGAGCATCCTCGCCCCGCAGGTGCTGATGGCCGTCGCGACGGTCGGCACGGTGTACGCGGCGGTGCGCCGCCGGTTCTCGCCGCTCGGCGGCCTGGTGGCCGGCGCGACGCTGGCGCTGACCCCGGTGGCGGCGCTGATGTTCCGGTTCAACAACCCGGACGCGCTGCTGGTGCTGCTGATGACGCTGGCCGCGTACGGTCTGCTGCGGGCGACCGAGACGGCGAGCACCCGGTGGCTGCTGTTCACCGGCGTGATGTTCGGCTTCGGCTTCCTCACCAAGACGCTGCAGGCCTTCCTGGTGCTGCCCGGGTTCGCGCTGATCTACCTGGTGATCGCGCCGACCGGGCTGGGGCGCCGGGTCCGCCAGCTGCTGCTGGCCGGGCTCGCGCTGGTGGTGTCGGCCGGCTGGTGGGTGGCGATCGTCGAGCTGGTGCCCGCCTCGGCGCGGCCGTACATCGGCGGCTCGCAGGACAACGACTTCCTCTCGGTCACCTTCGGCTACAACGGCTTCGGCCGGATCACCGGCGACGAGACGGGCTCGGTCGGCGGCGGTGGCGGTGGCCGCGGCGGCCCGGGCGGTGGCGGCGGGATGTGGGGCAGCACCGGGATCACCCGGCTGCTCGACGGCGACATCGGCGGCCAGATCGCCTGGCTGATCCCGGCCGCGCTGATCCTGCTGGCGGCCGGCCTGTGGGCCACCCGCCGCTACGGCCGCAGCGACAGCGCCCGCGCCGCGTTCCTGGTCTGGGGCAGCTGGCTGCTGGCGACCGGGCTGACCTTCAGCTTCATGTCCGGCATCTTCCACCAGTACTACACGGTGGCGCTGGTCCCGGCCGTCGCCGCACTGGTCGGCATGGGCGTCGACGGCCTGTGGCGGGCCCGCCGCCGGATGCCGTACGCGGCGCTGCTGGCCGGCGTGGTCGCGGTGACCGCCTGGTGGGCGTACGTGCTGCTGGGGCGTAGCGCCGACTTCCTGCCGTGGCTGCGCTGGACGGTGCTGGTGGGCGGGCTGGCTGCGGCCGTGCTGCTGCTGGCGGCGGGCCGGATGACCGGCCGGACCGGCGCCCGGGTCGGGGCGGTGGCGGGGCTGGCCGCGCTGGCGGCCGCGCTCGGCGGCCCGGCCGCGTACGCGGTGGACACCGTCTCCACCGGGCACTCGGGCTCGATCGTGACGGCCGGGCCGCGGGTGCAGAGCGCCAACGGCTTCGGCGGTCCCGGCGGCGGGGGTCCGGGCGGCGGCCGGATGGGCTTCCCGGGCGGCGGGTTCCCGGGCGGCGCCTTCCCCGGTGGCGGCACGGCCCCGGGCGGTACCGGCCAGGCCGGCGGCACCGGGCAGACCGGCGGCTTCCCGGGCGGTGGCTTCCCGGGTGGCGGGTTCCCCGGCCAGACGCCGGGCGGTACGGGTACGGGTACGGGTACGGGTGGCACCGGTACCCGTGGCGGGGAGGGCTTCCGCGGCGGGATGGGTGGCATGGGCGGCGGTGGCGGCATGGGCGGCCTGCTGAACGGCGCCCAGGTCAGCAGCGAGGTCGCCGCGCTTCTGAAGCAGGATGCCGGTTCGTACACCTGGGTGGCCGCGGCGGTCGGTTCGCAGAACCAGGCCAGCTACCAACTCGCCACCGGTGAGCCGGTGATGGCGCTCGGCGGCTTCAACGGCACCGACCCGTCGCTGAGCCTGGAGGCCTTCCAGCAGTACGTCGCCGAGGGCAAGATCCACTACTTCATCGGCGGTGGCGGCATGGGCGGAGGCATGGGCGGCGGGATGCGCGGCGGTACGACCGGCGGCGCGGGCGGCGAGGGCGCCTCCGCCACTGGCTCCTCCGGCAACGACTCCTCGAAGATCACCGCCTGGGTCGAGGCCAACTTCACCGCCAAGACGGTCGGCAGCACCACGCTCTACGACCTGACGGCGAAGTAGCACCACACGTCCCCGCACACGGACCGGCCCGTCGGAGCACCCCTCCGGCGGGCCGGTCCGCTGTCCGCTGTCCGCTGCCTGCTCGTCGACCGCCGACCCGCCCGGCTCAGCCCGCGGCCCGGGCAAGGCGCCGCAGGCCCGCCCGCATCCGCTGTTCGCCGAGTTCCGGCAGCAGGGCGGCGACGTGGTCGGCGGCCAGCGCGGCGAGCAGCGCGTGCGCGGTCTGGTCGGGGTCGGGTGCGGAGCCGAGCAGGATCGCCAGGTGGCGGTGCCAGAACCGGTACGCGCCGATCCGGTAGCGGGCGCCGGGGGTGGCGGTCTCGGACATCCGGACCAGGTCCAGGTGTTCCAGCAGGTAGTCGAAGTAGGCGTCGAGGAAGGCGTCGAGGCGCTCGGCCGGGGCGGCGCCGGGGCCGAGCGGCGGCGGCCCGTGCAGGACCTCCTCCTGCAGTACGCGTTCGCGGGCGTCCAGCAGGGCGGCGGCCAGGCCGGACTTGTCGCCGAAGCGCCGGAACAGGGTGCCCTTGCCGACGCCGGCGGCCGCGGCCACCTGGTCCATCGACACGGCCTCGACGCCGCGTTCGGCGAACAGCCGGGCGGCCGCCTCCAGAACCGCGGCCCGGTTGCGGGCCGCGTCGGCGCGCTCCTTGGGGGGCGGGGTCCGCAGCAGCTCCAGCGGCTCTAGCGAAACGGACTGCGGTCCGCTACTGTCATGGTGAGTCACAAGAGGACTGTAGTCCGATTCTCTCGGAATTCTCTCGGAGGCACTGCCATGACCACACTCATCTCCCGCGACGACCTCGCCAAGGCGATCACCGACGGCACCGTCACCGTCGTCGACGCACTCGGCGGCGCGTACTACGAGCAGCAGCACCTGCCCGGCGCGGTCCCGCTGACCCTGGCCGACACCGACGCCCAGGCGCCCACCCTGCTGCCCGACCGGCACGCCACGATCGTCACCTACTGCTCCAACCCGGCCTGCCCCAACAGCGGCCAGGTCGCCGACCGGCTCACCGCCCTCGGCTACACCGACGTCCGCAAGTACCGCGAGGGCATCCAGGACTGGGTCGAGGCGGGCCTGCCCACCGAGACCTCCTGACCCCCGCCCCCACCGTTCACACCGCTCACACCCCGGCCCGTCGGAGCACCTTCCGGCGGGCCGCTCCCGCTCCACCGCCCGGATCACTCGATCGTGTGACGCAGCGTCATATGCGTTTCAGGAGCCCTACGATGTCCTCAGTTGGTCTCCGAACATAATCGACCCCGGCGGTGCGCCAACACCCCGGGGTCCGGCAACAGGGAACAAGCCTGATGCACGTCCATCGTAGCGCGCCCACGCGCAATTTCACGGTCCTCCCCAACACCGTCCTGCAGGACCGGCGGCTGAGCTACACCGCCCGCGGCCTCCTGCACGACCTGCTCTCCCGCCCGGACGGCTGGCGCGAGGACGGCCGGCAGATGGCGGACTCCAGCCCCCAGGGCCGGGGCGCGATCCGCCGGGCCCTGAAGGAGTTGACCGAGGCCGGGTTCTACCGCGTCGACAAGGTCCGCCGGGCCGACGGCACCGTACGCTCCGAGGCCCACGTGTTCGACACTCCCCAGCGGGCGGTACCGGATGCCCCCCGTCCGGCCGCCGGTGAATCGGCCCCCGGGCCCCGTGACACCCCTGAAGTAAAGGACCCCGGGAAAGAACCCACCCTCCCTCCCCCGGACCGCCGGATCCGCGAGGCGGTCGCCACGCTGTTCCGGGTGATCCGGCCCGAACCGCGCCTGCGGCTCGGCGAGCCGGAGGCACGGGAGCTCGCACCGCTGGTCGCCCGCTGGCTGGAACACGGCAGCACCCCCGCCGACCTGGCCCACGCACTGCTGCCGGGACTGCCCGCCACCATGCACTCCCCGGCCGGGGTGCTCCGCAGCCGCCTGGAACGCAAACTGCCGCCCCCACCGTCCACGGCCCGCCGCGCCCCGCTCCCGGAGTGCGCCCGCTGCCACGACCCGGTGCCGCGGCCCGGCATCTGCCGCCCCTGCGCCGGCCTGGGCAGACCGGCCGCCGAGGTCGGCGGCGGCGCAGCCACCACCCGAGCGGGCGCAGCCCGCGCCCGGCTCGCGATGCACAGCGCCAGAGCACTCGCCGGGCCGGCGCCTTCCGCTCCGTGATAAACCATCCGCAGTGCGCCGAGCCTCACGACCCCGAACGCGCCCTTCCCGGTGGCCACGACGCTCGTCGACTCCTCCGCCGACGCCGATGACCAATCTGGTAATCCAGCAGCAGTTCGCCATTTGGGCTGATCAGAGGTCGTGTGAGTCTAATGGACTGATGCCAGGAGCGGGTTCGGGGGCGGGAACCACTCAGCAGGGCGGTGCGGCGCCGGTGGCGGCAGCATTGGGCACCGGCCTGGCGTCTGCGCCGTCGAAGAGACCAGGCCAGATTGGGGTCCAGCACACTTCGGTGAACGCCCTTCACTGAGCCCTTCTCATCCTGAGCGCCAGGCGATCTCGGCGGTGTGAACGGCAGCGACTGTCAGCCCGATGCGGTTGGTACTACAGCGGGCCTTTCGAAGGATCCGCCACTGCTTGAGCCGGGCGAAGGCCCGTTCGCCCGGTGCGCGGAGTCGCGCATGGTCGTGGTTGAACTGTCGGTAGTTCTCCGTAAGTTCGCGGCCCTTGTACGGGGTGCGGACCGTGCCGTTCGCGCCTTGGTAGCCCTTGTCGGCCAAGACGAGCACCATCCGGGACAGGCAGTGCTGGATGACGCCGTGGGCGTGGGCCGCGGTGATGTCCGCGGTCCAGCCGGGCAGGGCGCGGGAGAACCACAGTGGAGTGCCGTCCGGTGATGCGATGACCTGCACGTTCATCCCGTGGCGCTTGTGCTTCTGCGAGTAGTAGGGCTCATCCGCCCGCACGCGGTCGATCGGAATCAGCGTGCCGTCCAGGATGACGAAGCCCTCGGGCGGCAATGTCCGCAGGGCCTCGTGCAGCGTGGGGGCGTGCTCGGCGAGGACGTCAACGGTCTCGTTCACGTACCGGCCGGCGGTCGCGGTGGAGACGTCGAAGCCTGTGGCGAGTTCGGCGAGCGTCTCGCCCTTGCGGAGGCGGACCAGGGCCAGCAGGGCTTGCCTGAAGCAGCCGATCTTGCGCCAGCGTGAGCCCAGCTCACACCTTCGGGCGTAGATCAGCGACGAGACGTGCTCCACTACCTCGTGTGGAACATCGAGCATGGCACGATAGGGAACCAACAGGGCTCCTGTGTCACAGTGTTGGCGAGTGGAATCACCGACGCAACGACCAGGGGCCCTGCCGCGTCACGCGCCCCCGCAGGAAGCCCTGTCACCATCACAGCTCAGGATGAGAAGGGTTCACTGAGTAGCCAGTTGCCATGAGTCGGTGGATCTCTACCACAGTGTGTCGCCGACTCGTGAAAAAACTGGTTCTGGACGCTTTCCGTGCCTGAGCCACGGAGCGTCACCGAAGCCGCGATCATGAACGGTCGTGACTGACTGCTTGATCCGTTGATATGTGGAGAACTCGCCAAGATCCCCGTGGTTCAGTCCAGGCGTGACTGGGCACATGCCTACGCCATTGCCGTTGTGGACCAAGATCAGGACGGTCCCCGCGAGCACACAGTACGTTCGCTGTGCGACCCCTCTTGACCCGAATTTTCGCAGGTCAACGACGGCTCGACGGTCTGGCTACGTCCCTGGATGTGTGGTGAGGTCCGCGGTTGCTGCCGTCGCCGCTCCGTCAGAGGTGTAAGTCAATTTCTTCGCTGCCGGCTGCGCGCCAGTTCGGCACGGATGATGGCGCGGACGTTGTGCTCGTGGGACGGATGGCCAGCCTGCGCACAGCGTCCGGCAATCCAGCGGGTGAGCACCTCGCGCGTATGCATCTCGCCTGACGCTGCGGCGCAGTCCTGATCTTCGCCGGTGACACAGACCGCCTCGAATAACGGCAGCGCGAGGGGGTTAGTGACGGTGCTGACGTGGCACCTGCGGAACCGGCGGCAGCCGGTGGTCTGGCCCGTCAGCGTTCCTCTGCCCCCTTGCTCGGGAGCAGGGATGCGCCGCCCGCGCGAGTCAGCGACCCGGAGCGCGTCCGGCAAGGCCCCTGTCAGCCGGCAAGCGAGACGCCATCGACCTCGACCTTCCCTGACACTCGCTCGGCCCCACCAAGACCGCCGATGATCTCGACGACACACCACCCGTTTAAGCACCGCCCGTCCGCTGACGTTGCCGTCAACTACTGCTGTCAGGGACCTCAGTGTCCCACCGGAAACAGATCCCGGTGGGACACTGAGCCTCTTTCATCCTGTTCCGGCAGGGTGAAATGGCTGGTCAGCAGGGCGTAGTGACGCGACAGGGCCCCTCGTCGTTGCCGTGGTGATCTCACTCATCACGTCGTCGCCGGGGGGCCCTGTTGGTTCCGTATCCTGCCATGCTCGATGTGCCGCACGAGCTGGTCGAGCACGTCCCGTGGCTGATCCATACCCGAAGGTGTGAACTCGGATCGCGATGGCGGAAGTTGGGCTGTTTCAAGCAGGCCCTGCTGGTCCTGGCCCATCTACGCAAGAACGAAACGCTCGCCCAGGTCGGAGCCGGGTTCGGGGTGTCGCAGGCGACCGCCTGGCGGTACGTCGACAAGACCCTGGACGTTCTCGCCGCTTGGGCGCCGGGCCTACGCGAGGCCCTGGTGGGCCTGGGCGAGGGCGACTTCGTGATCGTGGACGGCACCTTGATCCCGACCGACCGGATCGCCGCGGACGAGCCGTACTACTCGCAGAAACACCGCAAGCACGGGATGAACGTGCAGGTCATCGCCGCCCCGGACGGCACACCTCTGTGGTTCTCCCGCGCCCTTCCGGGCCGCACCCACGACCTGACCGCCGCCCGCGCCCACGGCATCGTCCAAACCTGCCTGACCAGGGAGATCCTCGTTCCGGCAGACCGCGCCTACCAGGGCGCCGGCGCGACCGTCCGCACCCCCTACCACCGGCACGACGAGCTTCCCGAGCACTACAAGCAGTACAACCGCGACCACGCCCGCCTGCGCGCACCCGGCGAACGCGCCTTCGCCCAGCTGAAGACCTGGAAGATCTTCCGCAAGGCCCGATGCTCCACCAACCGGATCAGCCGCATGATCACCGCCGTCCACACCCTCATGATCCACAGCCCCGCGACCTGCGGAAACTCAGGATGAAAGAGGCTCACTGAGATGCTTCTCTTCCCCTGAGATGTTACTCGAGACCGGAGATGGGGTCAGCTTCGGAGGAGGAGCCAAACCCTATACATCCGACCACCTTGAGCGGCTGTGGATCGAGATAGAGGGGAAATAGATATCCGGCTCGTTTGCGATCGTCCACGTAGGCTACAAGAAGTCCCTGATCGCCCTTTTCGGCAAGACTCGCAAGGCATTCCGAAACCCCGAAAACCGACTTGCCGCGCCGCCGTAAGCCCCCCACCCTCCCCCGAAGGATGCCCCGGAGCCTCGATGCCGGAGGTGGCTCGAGCCAGATCTTGAAAGGCGATCCGGAAATCAATGCATTCTTGGCCTGAATGCCGACATCGGAGTCGGAATCGAATGCAGCGATCAATTCACTTGCAGAGACTTCCTTCATCTCATTTTCTCCCGACGGACGACCAGGTTAGCCCGAAGTCGAAGCTGAAATCGCCAGCCATGATTTCGCCAGCTATGAGACGTTCGTCTTCGAAGAATCTCCCATACTGGGTCCCATGGATCTGAATGATTCTTGACGGATCGATGCAGCTCACCCTGGCGCGCAGCATCACGCCTTCTCCAATAGAGGTGTCACCCAGAGTTTCGACAAAGAACTGGGCAGTCTCCGGATCGTCCGCCTGACGTATAGATGCTATCCGTGGCATTTCCGCCTATGTGAGAATCTATGTCCGCGCGGGTTCCGCGAGGTCCCGCAAGGCCTTGTGCGGCTTTGTCGTATTCATGGCACCCCTTAGCGAGTCCGCGATACAAATAGCCATCGTTGAGATCACAAATATTGTGAACCAGGATCGGCGTGGTTCCCGCAAGGACATAGTACGTGTGATAGGCGACCCCCTACTGACTGCATCTTCGCAGGTGGGCGGCAATCTACCGGTCCGTCAACGTCCGCGGAAGTGCGCTGTTTATCCGACCCTGTCACCGTCAGCATTGCCGTCATAGGTCTACACCACTAGGGGTTTGTTGCAGGTGGCACTGAAAGGGAGGCGGAGCGGGCGTTGGCCGGTGTCCTGCCCGGATTGGGGTCGGGCATGGTCAGGGGGCCGCAAGCTTGCCCGCGATCTCGGGCAGGCTTCGGGCCTGCCCGAATTTGGCCGAGTGGCCCCCTGACCATGCCCGACGCGGGCCCCGGACCGGGTAGGTGGGTAGACCAGGCTTCGCCGCCCGGCCCGCGCCGGAGCACCGATCCCCGCCATGGTGTGTCAATGTTGAGCCACCCTGCCGATGGCAAGCCCGTCGGCCCTTCGTTCAGCATCAACCCGGAGGCGCGGCTCGGATGCTGGCCGATCCCGCCTTCCCTGGCCGGCCTCATCGTTGGCCTGCTGCCAGGCCATCGCCGGGCCCTGCCCGGCCCTTTCCCGCTTCTGCGCGCGCAGGTGGCCGGGCCGTCGCGCGGTGGGGCGTAATCGACCCGGCCAGCTTGACCCGCCACTACATCGCACAGTGCCGGGCAGGCAGGCTCCGCCGCATCCGGTTCCACGATCTCAGGCACACCGCCGCAACCCTGCTCCTCGGACAGGGCGTCGAGCTCGTGGTGATCAAGGAACTACTCGGACACGCCCACATCGGCGTCACTGCCACCGTGTACGCCCACGTCCGGCTCCGCGTCCAGCGCCAGGCTATCGATTCGGCGACGCCCTCCGAGCTGCCGAGAGCCCTGACGACCCGCCAAGTGAAGAGCCCGTCCGCTGACGTTGCCGTCAAACCACCCCAGACAGCACAGAGGCCCCACCGGAAGCAAACTCCGGTGGGGCCGTCGGGATTTAGTGGAACTTAGTCCGGGCTACTCGTCATCCCCAACGAGCCTAGCCCCCAAGGAAATAGCAATCGACTCCGCCAAGGCCCAGTCGTCGTCGTCCATATGCCCCGTTACAACGACACGCCCATGCCTCCAGGAGAAGGACGCCGATGAACTCTTGATTCCATAGACAGGCTGAGTTCCAATATCTGCCCACCGGACAAATCCCTGACGTTCCAGCCTTGAATTTCCGTCAGCAAGAGCCTCCCACTCCTCGCGGGAAACTGGTTTACGCTCACTCTCTGTCCAGAGTTCAGCTCGCGTGATATGGAAGTCGTATCCCATTCCCGGCTCCTCTCGGTGAACTATCCACTTGTATGCCCAAAGAAGAGGCCGACTCCTCGCTCCTGCGCGTAGTTTACGGCTCTGGACATCTGCGCTAGATGCATGTCATTGAGCGTTCCGGACCTTAGGATCACGTAGACCGATCGGCTTCCAATATTCGCCGGATCAGTGAACGCGTACGGCCCAACTCCATCATACTTTGCCGCATCGTCAACCGCTCCCTTAAGGCGCTGGAACAGCTGGCCCCTAACTTGGAAGCTGGGGAGACTCGTATCCATCGCCTTGAGGCTGATCGCATTACCCGTGTCAGGCTCGAACTGGTCAAATGCCTGATGGTTTGCTGGAAGGTTCGAGAATCCCATTTCTTCCTCGAATGCAAGTCCCTTATCACGCGAACTCATGGTCCAGATATTCTGTTGGGCACCACTCGTCATGGCGCCGAGGTCCTGAATTTCGGGACCACATTCATTGTGGACGAGGACCGGCGTCTTGCCCGCTAGCACATAGTACGTGTGGAAGCTGGCGACGGTGAGGTTGTACATCGACTTGGTACCGGGCACTGCGACCACTGAGGCGATCTGTACCTGCTTGCCGTCAGCACTCTTCAGGCTGTGGCCTGCCACGAGGTCCGAGGCCGGCGTCCACGATCCCGTCGTCTCGTCCCAGAAGGGGTGTCGGGCGGTTGTGTGGAGAGTGACGTCGGTCCCCGCGACATCCTTGACCGTGACGTCGATCAGGTCCTCGTCCGAGTGGACCAGTTTTGCCGTGACGGGCTGAGCACCCTGGGTCCCGACGTCGTGCTGGTCCGCCGCCTCGACCTGGTCACCGACGGACAGATCGCCAATCGGCTTCGCCGCCCCGTCCGCCATGAGGACCGGAGTGTCGGGGGTGAAGCTACAGGTGACCGGCTCCGGTTCATGGCCGCCTCCGCCTGCCCCTTCGCTCGGGCTCGACGGCTCGGCGGCGGGTTCGGCCGGTGGCGAGGGATCGGACGGAGGGTGGGGGTCGTCGCCCTTGGGCGTGGCGGGCTTGTCGGTCTTTCCGAGGCGCAGGGTGTCGTCGAACGTGTTCTCGGCGACAGCAGCGCTGTCCTCGGCCCCCTTGGTCAGAAGCCCCTTGACCTTGGACCCGATCTTGGCCGCGTAGCGTCGGGCAAATGCGCTGAGCCCACCTTCCACCTCGATCTCGGGACCGACCGCAAGGGTCGATGCATCTGCCAGGAACTTCCCCGCCTCGTACTGCGACGTGTTCTTCCTGGGTTTCAAATGCTTTGAAACCGACTCCGAGATAGCGGAGTTGATCTTCTTTTTGATCGGCGCGGCCCAGGGGAAGAGGACCTTGGCCGTGAGATTGTCGATCTCGAGACCTTCGTCGATGAAGCCACCAAGGGTGTCGTGGTAGTCACCCTGCGGTGGTGGTGCGTCCCCGCCGCTCATGTCGAACCGGTTGGCGATCAGGCCGGTTGGGTCGCTGCCGGTGATGGGGTTGTTGGCGGCGTACGTATAGCCGCCCATCTGGTCCGGGTCGCCGGCCTCGAAGACGGGATCGACGGTGAGGAAGCGGCCGATGGCGGCGTCGTAGTTGCGGGCACCGAGAAGGCTGAGGCCGGTGGTGGTGTCGGTGGGTCGGCCGAGGTAGCCGTGGTTGTCGGCCCAGGCGTTGGGCGGGGTGCCGCGCGGGTTGCCGTAGGGGTCGAAGCTGCGCCGGGTGATGGCGAGGGTGGTGCTGTCGACCTGGAGTTGGGCGGTGCCCTGAGTGCTGGTGGGCTGGTAGCTGATGGTGCCGTTGCTGGAGCGGACGATGGCGGTGCCGTCGGGTGAGGAGTAGTACCGCTGCCCGGCGACGGCCTTGGTGGTGTTGTTGAGGGTGAGTTGTTCGGCGCCACCGAAGAGATAGAGGACGTTGGAGCCGGTGGTCGGCCCGCGCTGGACGAGCAGCCCGCCGTCGGCGTCGTAGACGTACTTGGTGGCGGTGCCGTTGGTGGTGACGGTGTCGGTGCGGCCTTCTTCGTTGTAGGTGAAGGCCTGGTTACCGGTCTTGCTTCCGCTTGTATCGCGACTGGTGGTGTTTCCTGCGGGGTCGTAGTGGGGGGTGAGGGTGGTGGTGCCGGTGGTCGGGTTGGTGGTGGTGATGGCGGTGGCGGTGTTGGGCTGGGCCGCGACAGCGGTGCCCGCGCCGGGGTAGGTGCTGGTCTGGGTGGTGTTCTTGGCGGGGTTGCCGGTGATGTCGTGCTGGACCTGCTGGGTGCGGTCGCCGAGCTGGTTGTACTGCCAGTCGATCCAGTACGGGGCGGGGCCGCCGATGGTGGCCGGCGTCGGCTGCGTGTTGACGCACTTGGCGAGCTGACCGGCGGTGACCGCGGTGATGCCGCCGGTGTCACTCCAGGCAGTGGTCAGGCGGTTCTGGGCGTCGTAGCCGAAGCACTGGGTGTCCGTGGTGCGGTCGGTTCCGCCGCTGGACTGGGTGTCGGTGATGGTGGTGGGGTTGCCGGCCTGGTCGTAGCCGTAGGTGGTGTTGGAGATGGGGTTGGCGGTGTTGGTCTGGAGGGTGACCTTGTTGGTGGCGAGCCGGCCGGTGGCCTGGTCGTACGTCCGGTTGGTACGCAACTGCTTGCCGGGCATACCGACGGTGGTCTGCAGGACCTGACCGAGCGGGCTGTAGGCAACGGGACCGGAGTACTTGGTGGAGTCGGATCCCGCGCCGATCAGCAGGCCCTGGGCGTTGTACCCGTACCCGACGGTCTCGGCCGGCAGACCTCCTTCGGTGCCGTAGGTGGTGGATCCGAGCCAGCCGACGTCCTGGGTGTAGTCGGTCCTGGCGGTGTAGCTCCCGGCGAGGTTGCCCTCGGCCGCCGGGATGGTGGTGGTGGTGCTGGTGGGCTGGTAGTTGGAGTTGTAGGAGTCGATCTTCTTGATGTAGGCGCTGCCGGTCTTCCCGCCGACGTACCGGGTGGAGCTGTCGGGTAGGCCCTTGTACTTCTGGTCGTAGGTCCACTCGGCGAGGAGCTTGGAGCTGTCGGTGGTGCTGGTCCCGGAGTATTCGCCGATCCGCCGGCCCGCCAGGTCGTAGCTGAAGGCGAGGCTCTGGTTTCGGGCGTCGGTGGTGGTGGCAGTGCGGCCGTACTGGTCGTAGGTGGTCCTGGACGAGCCGGTGTCGGGGTCGGTCTTGGACGTGAGCTGACCCTGCAGGTCGTAGGTGTAGGACCAGGTGTTTCCGGCGCTGTCCTTGACGGTGTCGAGCTGGCTGCCAGGGGTGTACGTGTAAGTGGTGGTGATGTCGGCGGCGGGTGCGGCGTTGGCGGTGTTGCTGGACCAGATCTTGACGTTGGCCGCGTCGTAGAGGGCGAGGTTGGCATCGCCCTGGACCTTGAGGTAGCCGCCGGGGTGGGTGCCGGAGCCGCTGGACCACAGTTGGGTGGTGCCGTTGGTGTCGAGGACCACGAGGTTGCCGTCGGCCGTGACCTTTGCGCAGGCACCCGGGTGGCCCGCGGTACCACTGGACCAGAGCACCTGGCCGCTGGCGATGCCGGTCAGGACCAGGTTTCCGTCGGCCTGCATCGACAACCGGACGCTCTTGGAGAGCACGGACGTTCCGGGCGTGATCGTCGTCCCGCCGGCCAGCTGCCGGTCGGGGGTGGTGTCACGTGCGACGGTGGAGGTGGTCCGCCCGAGCGCGTCCGTGTAGGTGGTGGTGGCGGTTCCCCCCGCGGGCGGAGTGGTGTCGACCCGGTCCGCGCCCTTGAAGATGGTTGCGGACTGCCAGAGCACGTCCGCGAAGGAACGGAGCGAGCTGGTCACGGCACGGCCCTGACCGTCGTAGCCGATCTGGGTGACCGATGGTCCGGTCTGGTTGGTCTCCGCCCACAGGGTTGTACCCGGCGCAGTCGTCGTGTCGACGTACGGGGCGATGCTGCGGACGTTCCAGCCGTGCGAGTCGTAGAAAGCGGAAGAGATCAGCCGCCCGGCACCGTTGTCGGGTCGGGTCGACTGGCCCTGACGGGGCTGCAGGAAGCCGTCGTAGAGAGTGACGGCGGTGTTGTAGAGGCCGCCCTCGAGAAGGGTCTGTGTGGTGACAGTTGTCGGGTCGGGGTTGTCGCCCGCGCCGTGCACGGAGTAGCCGAACTTGCGGTCGGGGCTCTGGGTCGCCTTGTCCCGGCCCGGGGTCCACACCGCGAGACGGCGGCCCAGCGTGTCGTAGGTCGACTCGGTGACCTTGCCGTTGGCGTCGACCGCCTTCGTCACCAGCCCACGAGCCGGCGCAATGCTGCTGGTACCGGTCCAGCCCATCGGATTCGTGGTGGAGAACGACGTCGGCAGCGTCGACGTCGCCGGGGAGTACGCCGTGAGGGTCGCCTGACCACCAACGTCCAGGCTCTTGATCACCCGGCCGTAGCCGTCGTAGGCCACCGCGCCGGTCGTCTGGAACTGCGGAGCGCCGGCGCCGTCGTAGCCCGTGATGATCTGGTTCGAAGTCACGAGGCCGAGCGTGGAGCCGTTCTGACCGAGGGTACCGAGCGCGCCGGGGTTGGTGACGGTGCCGTCACCGTCGTAGAAGACGCGATTGTGGTTGATCGTCGTGGCGCTGCCGGCCGCAGTGGAGCACGACCCGGCGACCGTGACGGTCTCGCTCGGGTAGCCGAGCATCATGGGATTGCCGACCGGAGCAGCCGCGTAGGAAGTGGTGGTGCAGGTCTCCTGCGAGGGGACTGCGAGGTCACCCGTGCTGTCGACCTTCGACACCCGCCCGAGGCCGTCGAATGTGGTGCGATCCTGAGCGGTCCGCCAGGTGACGCCGTCCGACATCAGTCCGAGCGAGCGGGAGGACACGGCCTGGGTCCGGTGGACGGTCAGGTCCGGCAGGGTCGACAGGCGCGCCGGCGCCGGGGTCTCGGAGGTCCACGCGGTGCGCGGAAGATCGAGCACTGTCGCAACCACAGGCTCGTCGATCAAGGCCTTGCCGGTGACGGTTCCGCCAGCCTGGGTGTAGGAGGCAGCCTCCTGCGGCGTGCCCGCAAGCCAGGAGCTGTCGGTGATCTGCTCCCCGAGCGAGTTGGCCGGCTTGACGCTGCGCCGGGTCCCGTCGGCCTTGTAGTCGCCATCCATACCGCGCAGGTACGAGACCGTGCTCTGGGTGATCGGGTCCGGAGCGGTGCCGGCAGTCGTGGTGACGGTGCGGTAGCCGCGGAAGTCGTTCCAGGTGCGGTACTTGTCGTCGGTGAGCTCGGAGTCGTCACGGTGCCAGGCAGCGCCGCCGATGTAGTCGTACTTGACGACATGTCCGGGGGATCCGGCCTTCGTGCGGTCACTGGAGGCGATCTGAGTGACGAGGGTTTTGTTGAACCAGTCCGCAATGGGGTCCTTGGCCCCCGGAGTGGCCCAGTAGACCGGGTAGCAGGCCATGGTGTTGCTGTCGGCGGAGATCGGCATGGTGCCCTTGGAACGCGAGCACTCGGGGTCGCGGTAGGTGACCGCGATGGATGCGCCGGTCTCGGTCTGGACGCTGGAAATGCGCGGGTGGTAGAGCGGCGGGGCGGCTGGGGTGAGGCCGTCGACCCGGTTGTCCATCTCGATTCCGGTGAAGGTGACCGGGTCGAGCGGGATGCTGTCGGTGCCGCCCGCCGAGGTGTCCCTGCCGGTGTGCTGGATGGACTGGAGCCACATCACGGCTTGGAGGGCACCGACGTTCTTCGGGTCCTGCGTCTTGCCGGTGACGGGGTCCATGGTGCCGCCGGCGTCCGAGAAGGCATGGGTCAACGTGTAGGAGTCCACGTCCTGCCAGCCCGACCCGGTGCGGATCCTGGTGTCCACGGACTTCAGCCGGTAGGTCGACCAGAACGTCGGAGCCGCGACCTGACAGACGTCGTCGCCGGTGCCGGAGGTCTTGTCCGTGGAGGGGCAGTTCAGGTCGTACGGGCTGTCCGGCCAGTTGGTGGCGGTGGTCTTCGACAGGTTCCCGTACTGGCATACGGCATCGGAGACGGTGCAGCGCTGGGCGGTGTTGAAGACGACCTTCGCGGCCGGCTCCCGACCGCCGACGGCGTCGGCGAGCTTGTAGCCGTAGGAGATCTGGGTCAGGTACCCGCCGCGGGTGTAGGCGGTCAGGGTTCCGCCGGTGCCGCTCTGGGCGACCTGCCCGTAGCCCATGTTGTAGTAGTTGGACTCGTTCGCCCAGTCGTAGCGCTGAACGTTGCCGTTCGGGTCAACGATGAAGTCGAGGTTGAACCGGTAGCCGGGCTGCTTGTCGCACTGGGAGTCCTTGCCCTTGACAGCCGAATAGCAGGGATCACCGTTGTTGGGGTGGTAGACAGGCACGCCCCAGGCGCTGTTGGTCGCAGCATCCGTGGTCGTACCCGGTGCGTGGTTCAGACCAAGGTAGAAGGCCGTACCGTCGGTCGTGGTGACCTTGAAGTACTCGCCTTCCCAGAGTCCGTTCGACGCACCCGTCAGTCGCTCGATCCGCGTCCCGTCGTCGGTCTGGAGGTGGTACAAACCACCGCTGTCCCGAACCAGCTGGCCGGTGTGGGAGCCGAGCGAAAGGGTCGCGTTCCAGCCGGCCCAGCACTGATCGCCGGAGTCCTTGATGCCGGAGTTCGCACAGGCCTTGTAGGAGCGTTCGATGAAGCCCGGGCTGTAGGACCAGCCGTCGCCGATCCACGAGGACTGCGAGTTGCGTGCCGAGGTCTCACCGTCGATGGACTGGGAGTCGTACGAGAGACCGACCACGGGTGCGTCACCGGTGAGCGACGGCGGCACGGTGACCGGGTAGCTGTACGTGAACGACCCGGCCGCCGAGGCCGACCAGGATCCCGCGGCGGACAGCGATGTCGCCGTGTAGTCGCCCTGCGAGCCGCCCGTGCCCGCCACCGCGGCCACCGCGGTACCTCCCGAGGCCGCCGCGGTGGCCATCGGCGCGGCGAACGCCGACTTGGCCGGCGAGGCCGCCCCGGCAAGTGCGACCGTACCGGTGATCTTGCGGGTCAGCGGGTCATTGGTGAACTCCATCGGCTGCTGCACCCGGCACGCCGCCACCTCGGGGGTGGTGAGCGCGCAAGCCGGCATCCTGACCAGGTGCAGGCGGGAGGCCCAGCCTCCGCCGTAGGCCTGCTCGATGGAGGTGTAGTCGAGGGACACCGCGACATTGTCGGAGCCGGAGCCGCCGTCGGCGCGGGTCAGGCCGACCAGCAGACCGTCAACGTCGGCGGACTTGGCCTGGCTTCGGTCGGCGACCTGCACCCTCACCGACGGAGGCGGCGAACTCTTCGCTGCGGACGTGGCCATCGGCCCGACAGGGGTCGCCACACGCAGGGAGACCGGTGACGGCTTCGGCGCCGACGTGGGGTCGGCCTGGCTGGTCGAGGCCTTCGGCCAGGCGACCGGAACAACCGCGTGCTGCGTGAGTTCACGTGCACCGGCCGGTACGCGCGTCGTCGGCTTCGCGTCCCGTCCATCCGCAGGATGTCCGGGTACCTTCGGCGACTCGGGCAGCGGGTCGGCCGCCCAGCTGCGGTCGATGGCTTGGAACGGACCGATGACGACCTCGGCGGCGGCAGCCACCGGCACCGTCAGGGAGAACGCGGTGAAGGCCGCGACCGCGACCGTCCCCCGTCTGCCCCAGGCCCGGGCCCGGGCCCGTAGGAATGTGTGATACCTCGCGCGCAAAGCTGACCCTCACTCGGGGGAGAGGACGAATGCCGGGGCGCGATCCATCCAGAAACCACCCCCGACCACGGTCAGCGAGAACCGTATTGCCACGCACTGACAGCAGCAATAGCCTTTCCCGGCAAGCTTCCTGAGTGACTGCCATGGCAGCGCTGACCTGTGGAATCGCCACAGGACGAAGACCAACAAATGAGTTCCAAATCCGACACTTCGTCAGCTCCGACACGAACGGTGTGACTTCCGTCACGAAAGCTGCGAATGATGCCGTGCTCCTTCCGGAAAGGGATATCTCGTGGGGGAATCCGCCAAGGCCCGCGGCCACGCCAGTCGGCGAGGCCGCAGGTCACCAAGCACACAACTGGCCACATCGGCCGTACTGATGGGTCTCCTGCTCGCCGGGATGCCGGCGGGCGCCGCAGCCGCTGCGCCCGCCACCAATGAGCAGGTCGGCCCGTTGGCCGCTGCTCGTACGGCTGCGGCGACGTCAGGCAAGCCGGTCACCGTGGACGCGCTGACCACCGAGACCGCGCAGACCGTGGCCAACCCCGACGGCACGTTCAGCCTGACCTCACACATCCTCCCTGCCCGGGTGAAGAGGAACGGCACCTGGACCGGGGTGGACGCCACGCTCGCCAGGAACAGCGACGGCACGCTGTCCCCGAAGGCCACCCCATCCGGACTGGCTCTCTCCGGGGGCGGCACCGGCCCGCTCGCCACCCTGGCCGATGTCAAGGGCCGCAGGCTCTCACTCACCTTCCCGGTCTCCCTTCCCGCCCCGGTCTTCTCCGGCGACACTGCCACCTACAGCGCGGTCCTGCCCGGGGTCGACCTCAAGGTCATCGCCTCCGACCAGGGCGGCCTGCGTGAGGTCCTGGTCGTCCACGACGCGGCCGCAGCCGCGAACCCGAAGCTCCAGTCCCTCAAGCTCGCGACCGGCACCAGCACCGGCCTCGAGCTCGCCGCCGGCCAGGACGGCACCTTCACCGCGAAGTCCCCCGACGGCAGCACAGCGTTCGCCGCGCCCGCCCCCGTCATGTGGGACTCGTCCACCGCCGGTGGCGACACCGCCACGCAAGCGGCCGCCCCGAAGGCGAAGTCCGCCGCCCGGGGATCGGCCGCCGCCCCGGATAGCGCCGCCGTCCCGCCTCAGTCGGGGTCCACCGAGCGGGAGCCCGGTACCGGCGCCAAGGTCAAGCCGATCACCCTCACGGCGGAGGCCGGCACACTCACCCTCACCCCCGACAGCGGAATGCTGACCGGCCCTGACACCGTCTGGCCGCTGTACATCGACCCGTCGGTCAGCCCCGTCACCACCGGTACCAACCACTTCGCCACCGTCAAGGAGGGCTGTCCCGGCCAGGGCGCCTACGACATCGCCCAGGACAACGGCCAGGGAGTCGGCTACCAGCACTGGGACACCTGCCAGGGCCTCTATCGGTCGTTCTACGAGCTCAACACCAGCAACCTGACCGGCGACATGGTGGTCTCCCGGTCGGAGTTCCACATCACCGAGACCTACGGTGCGGTCTTCGACTGCAACCACCAGGCGCCGGTCGCCCTGGCCACCGTCAGCGCGCTCAGGTCCGACGTCTCCTGGAACACCAACCAGCCCTGGGTCGCCGGTGACGGCTGGCTCGGCAGCACCCAGTACCCGAAGAGCTCAAACATCTCCAACCACTGCGGCAACCATGAGGCCGTCTTCGACGTCACCGGCCAGATGCAGAAGATCCCCGGACACGGCGACACCTGGACCGTCGGCATCTACGGCAACGAGACCAAGTCCGGCACCAACAATGACTTCATGCGGTTCAACGCCAACCCGTACGTCGTCACCGTCTTCGACATCGCACCCGACGTTCCCGGCGACATCGGCAGCACCCCCAGCCCACACAACCCGGACGGCAACGGCTGCGACGGCACCCCCGGCTGGATCGGCGACACCGGCTCCACCAACGGCGTCTCCAACATCACCCTCAATGCCCGTCTCAGCACCAGGATGAGCGGGGTCAACCTGCGCGCCGGCTACCACGTGTGGGACGACATGGTCGACAACGGAAGCGGTGGCTCCGCCGACGCGGCCTGGCTCGCCAGCAACTGGGTCGCCAGCGGCGGCACCGTCCTTACCAGTATCGGAGGCATGGTCAGCGATGGCCACCAGTACGGCTGGAACACCTGGGCCAACGACGGCACGCTCAACAGCGCCTTCTCCCCCTACTGCTACTTCAAGGTCGACCTGACCGCCCCGAGCATCCCCTCCATCACCGACAACGCTGCCTTCCCCCCGATCGGCAGCACGAAGGCACCCACCGGCCACGCCGGCGACACCGGCGCCACGGTCACCGTCACCGCCAACGACCCCACCCCCGGGGGCTGCAACCGCGCCGCCTGCGTCAGCAGCGGCATCGACCGCTTCGAGTACTCACTCGACGCCAGCATCGCCGCCGTCGGCGCCCGCTCCGTCGCGGCGACCGCCACCGGCGCCGGGAACGCCACCGCGGCCGTACCGATCGATGTCCCGCGCGACCTCTGGGGGGCGCACACCCTGTTCGTCCGCGCCGTAGACAAGGCCGGCAACACCCGGGCCACCGTCGCCCAGTACAACTTCTTCGCGCCCTGGAACCCGACCACCACTGTCGCCCCCGGCGACCTCACCGGCGACGGCGTCCCCGACCTCGCCGCCACCACCACCGACGGCAACCTCGTCCTCATCTCCGGCGGCACCGACCCCAACGCCACACCGGTCACCGCCTCCACGCCCGCGCAGAGCCCCGGCGGGGCCAGCTGGTCCGACTTCCTCATCACACACCGAGGCTCCGTCAGCTCGAGCATCGACGACCTGTTCGCCTTCAACAAGAACACCCACCAGCTCTGGCTCTACCCCAATGACGGCAGCACGCTGATCAACGGGGAAGCCGGCGTCCCGGGGCACTTCACCAACGGCGGCTACAGCAACATCAAGAATGTCGGCAGCTGCCCCGCCAAGGGCTCCGACGGCACCTGGAACAGGGTCACCCAGATCCTCGCCGGCGGTGCCCTCGCCCAGCCCAATACCCCCAGTGACCTCATCACCGTCGACAACAAGGAGCTCTGGTACTACCCCGGCACCTTCCGAGACGGCTGCTACCTCGGCACCGGCGTCCGGATCGGCACCGGCGACTGGTCCAACACCACCCTGATCGCCCCCGGAACCGTCGCCGGAGCACCCACCCTGTGGGCCCGCGACAACTCCACCGGAGCCATCACCAGCTACCCCCTCACCTTCGCCAACGGCATGCCCACCACCGCCATCACCGCCCCTGCCGCCTCCACTCTGGTCTCCGGCGTCCGCAATGCCGCCGGGCAGACCATGTGCCTGGACGGCACCAACAGCGGAACCGCGAACGGCACCGCCATCCAGCTGTGGGACTGCAACGGCACCGGCGCCCAGCAGGTCACCTTCGGCACCGACAAGACCGTCCGGGTCAACGGAAAGTGCCTGGACGTCAGCAGCTCCGGCACCACCGATGGCACCACCGTGCAGATCTGGGACTGCAACGGCACGGCCGCCCAGCAGTGGGAACCGGGCCCCACCCCCGGCAGCCTGAAGAACACCAACTCCGGCCGGTGCCTCGACGACCCGTTCGCCTCCAACACCCCCGGCAACAAGCTCGTCATCTGGGGCTGCAACAGCGACGGCAACCAGAAGTGGACCACCGCCGCCGACAGCACCACCCAGCCCGCCCCACAGAACATCCTGGCCATCGGTGGCGGCAACCGGACGACCACCATCTCCTCCCCCGGTGACATCGACGCCGACACCTACCCCGATCTCTACACCACCACCGGCGGCGAGATCACCCGCTACCCCGGTATTCGGCCCACCGGCGGCCTCGCCCGATTCGGCGCCCCCGTCCCCATGGGCGCCGTCCACCAGCCCAGCGACCGCTGGACACTCACCGACACCACCGACAGCGTCCGGCCCGCCAACAACCTCACCCTCACCGGGGCCGCCACCATCAGCACCGGCCGGACCAGCAAGGCCCTCAACCTCGACGGCAACAGCCCGTCAACGGCCAAGACCACCGGCCCGGTGCTCGACACCACCCAGAGCTACACCATCTCCGCCTGGGCCTACCTCACCAACACCAACGGCTACGCCACCGTCGTCGGCCAGTCCGGCACCAACCTCAGTGCCTTCTACCTCCAGTACTCGAAGGCCTACGGCGCCTGGACCTTCATCAGCCCCGACAGCGACACCGCCGGTCCTGGCTTCTCCACCCCCGCAGCCGCCCCGAGTCCGCCCGAGCTCAACAAGTGGACCCACCTGGTCGCCACCTACGACATCACCAGCAAGGCCATGAAGCTCTACGTCAACGGCACCCTCGTCGCCACCGGCAGCAACCCCAGCCCCTGGAACTCGAGCGGCCCTCTCACCATCGGCAGCGCCAAGACCGGCGACTACTTCCCGGGCCAGATCAGCGACGTCCAGACCTGGAACACCGCCCTGACCTCCGCCACCATCGCCACCCTCGACACCGACCGGCCCAACTTCACCCAACTCGGCTGACCAGCAATTGCTTCCTGCCGACAGCGGCCCTGCCGTCCACCCTGGACGGCAGGGCCGCGTTGCTGCTCCCCCGAGCCGGCCTCAAGGCACCGAGCGCCTCCTCCTCGGAGTCGAAAGGAGAGCGCCATGCCCTTGTGGCGTTGCAGATCTCCCACCCCACCGAAGGCATGCTCTCCAGCCCCGTACCGCCCGCTCCCCTCCCACTGCTCCCCCGCGCCGAGGGAGCTCGGGCCCGCACGCCGTCCAGCGGGCCGCGCGCCGTCAGGAGGACCTTCCGGCCGCCCGGTCCGCGGCGTCGGTCGGCTCGTCGCCGCGCCGCAGTTCCCTGGTGACCGCCCAGACCACCGAGACCGCCGGGACGGCGACCACCGCGCCGATCACCCCGGCGGCGATGCTGCCGCACAGGACCGAGGCGGCAACCACCACCGGGTGCAGGTTGACCGCCCAGCTCATCACCAGCGGGTGCAGCAGGTGCCCCTCGATCTGGCCGATCACCACGATCAGCGCCAGCACCACCAGCGCGATCACCGGCCCCCGGGAGGCCAGCGCGACGACCGACGCGACGACCATCGCGATCGGCGAGCCGACCAGCGGGACGAAGGAGGCGAAGAACTCCAGCAGGGTCAGCGGCAGCGCGAGCGGGACGCCGAGCAGGAAGAGCGCGATGCCGACCAGGATCGCGTTGGTACCGGCCACGATGACGATGCCGCGGGTGTACCCGGAGAACGTCCGCCAGGCGGTGCGCCCGGCCCGGTGGTACGGGTCGCGGGCGCCCTCCGGGAGCTGCCCGCTGGTCCACAGCCACATCCGGTCGCCGGAGTGCAGCATGAACACGGTGGTGAACAGCGCGAGCGCGGCCCCGGTCGCGACCTCCGCCACCCGCCCCGCACCGCTCAGGGCGCTGCTGATCAGGGTGGACCGGTGCTCCGAGACGTAGGTGGTGACCTTGCCGCGCAGGTCGTCGAAGACCTTGGGGTCGATGTGGAACGGGTTGCCCGCCAGGAAGCGTTCGAGCCGGTCCACGCCTCCGGTGAACTCCTCGCCGAGGCTGGACGCCTCCATCGCCACGGTCTCCCCGATCAGGGCCAGCAGGCCGGCGATCACCAGCACCGCCCCGACCAGTCCGAGCAGCACCGCCAGGGACCGCGGCATCCGCCGGGCGAGCAGGTCGACCAGCGGGCGCAGCACCGAGGTGATCACCAGCGCCAGGAAGAAGGCCAGCGTGACCAGGTGGAACTTCCCGAGCACCATCAGGATCAGGTATCCGGCCCCGGCGACCACCAGCAGCCGCCAGGCGTAGTCGGACAGGTGCCGCAGGGCGGGCCCGGCGTACGGGCCCGGCCCCTGGTTCGCGCTGGCGTGCCGTCGGGTCGCCGGCCGGTCGCCGCGGGCGGACCGCCCGCCACGGCCGGATGTGTCGCCGCGTCCGGATCGGTCGCCGCGTCCGAATCGGTGGCCGCGGCCCGGCCGGACCGGGTGCTGGTAGGACATCAGTCCTGCATACCGGCGACCGGCCGGGGCGGGCGGCTCCCGCGCCGGGGAGCGGCCCGGGTCAGCCCGACCGGCTCAGGGCCGGGACCGGTCGCGCGGTCCGGCCGCGTGGTCCGGCCGCGTGGTCCGGCCGCGCGGTCCGGCCGCGGGCGGTCAGCCGCCGCACTGCGCCAGCATGGCCTTCTTGTCGGCGGGCGTGACCGGCAGCTGGTACTTGAGCGAGACCTGGGCGAACCGCACCACGTACGAGCAGCGGATCTCGGCGTTGGCGGGCAGCCAGGCGGCCGGGCCGGAGTCGCCCTTGGACGCGTTCTGCGAGCCGTCCGCCGGGATCAGGTTGAGCGGGTCGTTGGCGATCTGGACCCGCTTGCCCTTGTCCCACTTGGCGGCGCCCTGCTGCCAGTCGTAGGACAGCGGCATCACGTGGTCGATCTGGATCTTCGACGCCTGCTGCTTGGTGAACGTCACCAGCTTGCCGGTGTAGGGGTCGTAGATGGTCATCCCGGTGACCACGCAGGCGGAGCCGTCCTTGTGCTCGACCTTGGTGCCGTCGCGGCTGAGCAGGTCGTCGCGGGTGGAGCAGTTGTTGTGGCCGAGCGGGACGCCGTCCACGTTGTCCGTCCAGGCCGGGCCGAACTGGTCGCGGTCGTAGCCGGTCTTCGGGCCGGGCTCGGCGGTCTTCACCTGCGCGATCAGGTCGCGGGCGGCCTTGCGGTCCTGGTCGGAGGTGATCGCGGCGAGGCCGGGCCGGGTGCCGTCCGGGTTCTGCAGCGGGTTGGTGCCGCGGGCCCGGGCGGACACGGCGTCGGAGGAGGAGGTGGCGGGCCCGCCGGTGCAGGCGGCCAGGGCGAGGGCGGGCAGCAGGAGGAGGGTGGCGGCGGACAGGGCGGGGCGGCGGGCGCGCACGGAGTTCTCCCCCGTTGGAGTGAGGCTGACGGCGCACCAGGAGACCAGGGCCGCTCTCGCCGGGTCAAGTCGGCGCTGCGGGGCTCGCCGGGAGCGGGTCGAAGCTCACACCGGGCGTACGGGCTGCCGCCGGGCGGACCCGGGACAGTCGACCGCCGGGCGGGCTCCCGGGGCGGTCAGCCGCCGGGCGAGCCCGGGACAGTCAGCCGCCCGGCGGGCCCGGGGCGGTCAGCCGCCGATCGCCGACATCGGCCGCTCGGGCCGGACGAAGTCGGCGGAGTTGATGGCGTGCCCGGGGCCCTTGCGGGCGATGGTGTTCCGCCAGGCCGACTCGACGGCCGCGTCGTCGGCGCCGCCGCGCAGCAGCGCCCGCAGGTCGGACTCCTCGGTGGCGAACAGGCAGTTGCGCAGCTGGCCGTCGGCGGTGAGCCGGACCCGGTCGCAGCCGCCGCAGAACGGCCGGGTGACGGAGGCGATCACGCCGATCACGGTGTCGGTCCCGGCGATCCGCCACTCCTCCGCGGGGGCGTTGCCGTGCCGGCCGACCGGCACCAGGGACCAGCGGCGGCCGAGGACCTCCAGGATCTCGTCGGCGGTGACCATGGTGGCGCGGTCCCAGGCGCCCTGGGCGTCGAGCGGCATCGACTCGATGAACCGCATCCGGTAGCCGTGCCCGGCGGCGAACTCGACCAGGTCGAGGATCTCGTCGTCGTTGGTCCCGCGCACCGGCACCGCGTTGATCTTCACCGGGTCCAGTCCGGCGGCCCGGGCGGCGGCCAGGCCGGCGAACACGTCGGCGATCCGGTCGCGGCGGGTGATCGCCGCGTACCGCTCGGGCCGCAGGGTGTCCAGGCTGACGTTGACCCGGCCGAGGCCCGCCGCGGCGAGTTCGGCGGCGGTGCGGGCGAGGCCGATGCCGTTGGTGGTGAGCGAGAGCTCGGCGCCGAGCGCGGTCAGCCGGGCGACCAGGCCGGGCAGGCCCCGGCGCAGCAGCGGTTCGCCGCCGGTGAGGCGGATGGTGCGGATGCCGAGGCGGTCCACGGCGATCCCGACCAGCCGGGCGATCTCATCGTCGGTGAGCACCTCGGCCTTGGGCAGCCAGTTCAGGCCCTCGGCGGGCATGCAGTAGGTGCAGCGCAGGTTGCACCGGTCCGTGAGGGAGACCCGCAGGTCGGTGTGGATCCGCCCGAAGCGGTCCACCAGGGGGGACGGTGCGCCGTGCCCGTTCGCTGTACGTGGTGCCATCGACCCAGTACAGGGGGCGCCGGGCCGCAGATCCAGCGGCTGAAGCGCCGGGCCGGGCCGCCACCCCGCCCCCGCCCCTCGTGCGATCATCCAACTGTGCGGCGTTGACCTGGGAGGACAGACTGTGGACATGGCAGCTCCCCCCACCCCAGGGGCTCCCCCCGCCCCCGGGGCACCCTCCGTCCCCGCGCTGATCCTGGCGGCCGGCGGCGGCCGGCGGCTCGGCGGACGCCCCAAGGCGCTGATCCGCTACCGCGGCCGGCCGCTGGTCGAGCACGCCCTGGCGGTGGCCCGGGCCGGCGGCTGCGGTCCGGCGGTGGTGGTGCTCGGCGCGGCGGCCGCCGAGGTCCGGGCCGCGGCCGACCTCGGCGGCTGCCGGGCCGTCGACAACCCCGACTGGGCCACCGGCATGGGCTCCTCGCTGCGGACCGGCCTGGCCGCCCTGCCGCCCGGCGCCCCGGCCGCGCTGGTGCTGCTGGTGGACACCCCGGGGGTCACCCCGGCCGCGGTGGCCCGGCTGCTGGCGGCGCACGCCGCCGGGGCGCAGCTGGCCGCCGCCGGGTACGCGGGCGTACGCGGGCATCCGGTGCTGATCGGGGCGCGTCACTTCGCCGAGGCGGGCGCCGGCGCGGTCGGCGACGCGGGCGCGCGGGCGCTGCTCGCGGCGCACCCCGGGGAGCTGCTGCTGGTCGAGTGCGGTGACGTCGCGACCCCGGAGGACCTCGACACCCCGGCGGACCTGGCCCGCTGGACGGGCCCGGCCGACTGACCGTCAGCCGTCCCGCGGCTCGCCGGTGGCGGTTGTACGACGGTGCGGGGCCCTCCTCCCACGGCGGGACCTCGCCCCCGAACTGTCCCGGAGGATTGCCGCATTCCGCGTCCTAACCTGCGCGAATGGGCGAGGATGGGAGGAATAGCCGCCCAGCCGACGGAACGGGGTGCCAGCCATGGCCGCAGTGCCGCTGCCCGACGACTTCAGCGAGCCGGCCCGGTTCGGGTCCAACCCGCCCTCGGGCGCGAGCGCCATCCGCTGCCCCGCCTGCCGCCGGGAGCACCTGTACGAGCCGCCGAGCCTGCCCTGCCCGTGCGGGGCCCAGCTGCGGGTGCCGCTGCTGCGCGGCGGGGTGCCGGTGCAGGTCCGGTTCCGCTCCTGGGAGGACTCCTGGCTGAGCATGCGGTGCCCGCACTGCGGCCGCAGCGACCAGTGGCCGCAGCCCGAGTTCACCTGCAACTGCGGCGCCACGGTCCGGCTGCCGGTCGACCGGGCGCCCCGGCTGCAGAGCACCGGGCTGCCCGGCGCACCGGCGGCGGGCCCGCAGGGCAGCCGGCCCGCGGCCGCCCGGCCGTACACCACGGCGGTGCCCTCGGACCCGGTCGAGCCCTCCGGGCCGCCGGGCGGGCACGGGCAGCGGCTGATGCGTCCGCCGTTCCGGCCGCAGCCGGTGCACACCTCGCAGGACGCGGTACTGACGGCGGCGCGCTACCTGCAGTGGCTGGGCTTCGACGACCTGGAGCTGACTGAGGGTCAGGACCGGGATGCGATCACGCTGTTGGGCGGTCACATGGTGGCCAGGGTGGACACCTGGGCGGAGCCGGCCGATGTGAAGGCGGTGGAGTGCCTGTGGCTCGAGACGCTGCACGCGGAGCAGGTGGCCGCCGCGATGTTCACCACGGCGGGCTACTCGCGGCAGGCGATGGTGCGCGGTGAGCAGTTGCTGGTCGCCCTGTTCACCCTGGACGCGGCCGGGATCCCGCAGGCGGCCAACGGCGCGGCCGAGGCGCTGATGGAGACCGGCTGGACCTCCTGACCTGCGCGCCCGAGGCCGGTCCCGGGTTCCGGGCCGTCCGTCGGCGGCCGGTGCAGCCGTTTGACGGACCGCCGGATTCCGGATCCCGTCGCGCTCGTGATCTGGTGCACAAGCTCACCCCCGTGTTGAATTGCGGCCACAGCGGGCCCGCTTGCCGAGAATCCCGCTTGCCGGATGGCGCACACAAGGAGGTGGCGTTGTCGGAGCACGGAACGGCCCCGGGGGGGACGGCGGGCGCGGTGTGGCGGCTGCGGTCGCGCGGCTGCTGGCAGGAGGCCGCGGAACTGCTCAGACCGGGCGCCGCCCACGACCCGGCCGCGGCCCTGCACCGCGCCGAACTCCTCATCGAGCAGAGCCTGTTCACCGCCGACCACTGGGAACCCGCCGAGGACGCGCTGCGGCTGGCGGAGGCCCGGGTGGCCGGGACGGAGCAGCGCGCCGCCGCGTCCTGCGCCCGTGGCTTCCTCGCCTACGTGGCCAGTGTGCTGGGTCCGCGCGACCGGCTGGACGAGGCGCAGGCCGCGCTCGGCCGGGCCTCGGCGATGCTGCCGCCGGCCTCGCCGCGCCGCCCGCTGCTGGACTTCCGGCGCGGACTGGTCGCCGAGAACCTGCTGCGCGACCCGGGGGCGGCCTGGATCGCGTACCGGCGGGCGCACGACGGCGCCGCCGAGCACGGGGACCGGCTGCTGCACTCGTACACCTGGCAGCACCTGGCGTCGCTGGCGCTGGCCGGCGGGGACCGCGAACGGGCCAGGGAGGGCTTCCGGGCCTCGCTGCGGCTGCGCGAGGAACTCGGCTTCACGGTCGGGGTGGCGCCGGTCCTGGCCGCGCTGGCCGACGCCTCGGACGGGACCGAGGCGGCCCGGCTGCGCGCCGAGGCGGCCCGGCTGGTCCAGGCGCTGGGCGGGGTACCGGTGTGGCTCGCGCGCCGGTTGCGTGCGCTGCCCGCGCCGGGCGCTCCGGCCGACGGGCGCATCGACCGGCCGGTGGCCGACGGGATCGGCTGAGCCGGCGGCGGTCCGGTCCCGGGGGCGTCGGCACCCGGGACCGGGAGGCCCGCCGCCGGGCCCGCACGGGGCCCCGGCGGGCGGAATTCCTTTTCGAACACCCGCACCGGGATACATTCTGACGATATTTCGATCCCGCGTTCGGAATTCCCTCTCCCCGGTGTATCGACGGCAAACCGGTCATTCCCTCCGCATTTCTCCGCCATGATGGTCCCCGCCCATCACTAGGCAGGAAAGCGAGGCTGGTTCAGGTCATGAGACTGTCGGACATACCGCTGGGCTGGGCCGTCGCAGGGGTGGCCACCCTGGTGGTCACCGCCATCCTGGTGGCCGTCGCCCGGACCCGGGCCGCCGCGGCAGCGGCGAGCAGCTCGGATTCCTGGGAGCGCAGCGAGGAGCGCCGACGGCGCAAGGAATCGATGTACGGCGGCGCCTCGTACGTCCTGCTGTTCTGCTGCGCGGCCGTCGCGGCGGCGCTGTCCTTCCACGGCCTGGTCGGGTTCGGCGTGCAGAACCTCAACCTCTCCGGCGGCTGGGAGTACCTGGTGCCGTTCGGCCTGGACGGCGCGGCGATGTTCTGCTCGGTGCTCGCCGTGCGGGAGGCCAGCCACGGGGACGCGGCGCTCGGATCCCGGCTGCTGGTCTGGCTGTTCGCCGGCGCCTCGGCCTGGTTCAACTGGGTACACGCGCCAAGGGGGTTCGGCCACGCCGGGGCGCCGCAGTTCTTCGCCGGGATGTCGCTGTCGGCCGCCGTGCTCTTCGACCGGGCGCTGAAGCAGACCCGGGTGGCGGCGCTGCGCGAGCAGGGCCTGGTGCCCCGTCCGCTGCCGCAGATCCGGATCGTGCGCTGGCTGCGCGCTCCCCTGGAGACGTACGCCGCCTGGTCGTTGATGCTCCTGGAAGGGGTGCGGACGCTGGACGAGGCGGTCGAGGAGGTCCGCGACGACAAGCGCCAGGCCGCGGTCAACCGCGAGCAGCGCCGGATGGCGCAGCGCCGTGAGCGGGCCGAGATCCGGGCGATCGGCCGGACCAACGGCGGGGTCTGGCGGCAGCGAGCGGCGCCGCGTCAGCTGGAGCACCATCTGGAGCACCAGCTGGAGGCCGGTTCGGAGCCTGCCATAGCCGGCGTCACCGAGCAGGAGCAGGACCAGGTCCTCGCCGCCCCGGCGGTCGAGGGGCGGGCCACCCAGCCCGGGCTGCCGGCCCGGCCGGCCCGCGGCGCGGACCGCAGCAGCGTCGACCTGACGCCGGAGGAGGACACCCTGGCCATCCCCCGGCTGGACTCGCTGGAGCAGAAGCTGAAGGACCTGGAGCAGCAGTTCGGCTGAGCCGGGGCCAAGGGGCCTCGGATGCAGGCTCCCTCGAGAGGGTCGGGCGGGTCACCGGAGCGCTCCTCCGGTGACCCGCCCGGCCGCGTACCACCCGACCGCGTACCACCCGACCGCGTACCACCCGGTGTACGGCGGCGCCGGGTGCGGGCCGTCAGCCCTCGGGGCCGGCGGCCGGCCCGGCGTCCGCCGAGAGTTCGAACCACATCCGCTTGCCGGAGCCGCGCGGCTCGACGCCCCAGCCGTCCGCGAGCGCCTCGACCAGCATCAGGCCGCGGCCCGAGGAGGCCTGCTCGCCCGGGGTGCGGCGGGTCGGCCAGAGGTCGGACTCGTCCTCCACCTCGACCCGCAGCCGGGCGCCGCTGCCGGGCTCCCGGTAGAGCCGCGCGGTGAACATCGCGTCCCGGTCGGTGTGCCGGATCGCGTTGGTGACCAGCTCGGAGGAGAGCAGCTCGGCGGTGTCGATCAGGTCGGGCACGCCCCAGCGGCGCAGCGCGTCCCGCAGCTCGCCGCGCAGCTCGGCGATCCGGGCCAGGTCGGCCTGGCCGATCCGGCGGCGCAGCTGCTGGGCGGCCAGGCCGCCGGCGGGACCGTCCCAGCGCAGCAGCAGCAGCGCTATGTCGTCCTCGCGTTCGCTGGAGTCGGCGGCCTGGGAGGCGATCCGGTCGGCGAGGTCCTCCAGCGGTTCGCGGGCGGCCTCGTCGATGCCGGGGAGCCGGCCGGAGATCGCCCGGCAGAGCCGGTCGAAGCCGGTGTCCAGGTCCATCCCGCGGGCCTCGACCAGCCCGTCGGTGCAGAGCACGACGGTCTCGCCCGGGTCGAGGCTGAACCGGGTGACCCGGTACTCCTCGTCGGGGGAGATACCGAGCGGCAGCCCGCCGGCGACCGGGACGAGGTGGGCGGAGCCGTCCGCCCGGCGGACCACCGGGTCGAGGTGGCCGGCCCGCACGGCGTAGACCACGCCGTAGTCGACGTTGACCTCGGCGTAGGTGCAGGTGGCGAAGTGGTCGGTGTCCAGGTCGGCGAGGAACCGGGAGGCCCGTGCCATCACGGCGGCCGGCGGGTGGCCCTCGGCGGCGTACGCGCGCAGCGCGATCCGCAGCTGGCCCATGATGCCGGCGGCGTGCACGTCGTGGCCCTGGACGTCGCCGATCACCAGGCCGACGTGGCCGCCGGGCAGCGGGACGACGTCGTACCAGTCGCCGCCGATCTGCAGGCCCGAACCGGCCGCCAGGTAGCGGACGGCGGTGGTGACGCCGGGGACGGCGGGGACGGTGCGCGGCAGCATCACCCGCTGGAGGCCCGCGGCGAGCTCGTGCTCGGCGTCGTGCAGCCGGGCGCGGGCCAGCGACTGGGCGACCAGGCCGCCCAGGGTGGACAGCAGGGTGCGCTCGTCGGTGTCCAGTTCGCGGTCGTCGTCGAAGCTGACCACGCAGACGCCGATCGCCCGGCCGCTGGCCACCAGCGGCAGGAAGGCCCAGGCGCTGCGGCCGGTGCTGCTGGCCCAGTCCCAGGCGTCGGGGTAGCGCTCCCGGTACTCGGTGCCGCTGGCGATGAAGATCGGCGCGCGGGTGCGGACCGCCTCGGCGAGCGGGTGGGCGGGGGCCAGCGGGGAGCGGTCGTACAGGGCGACGTCCTCCTCCCGGTAGCCGCTGGCACCCAGGATGGCCAGCCGGCCGGCCTCCATCGCGGCCAGCACCAGGCCGTCCGGCGGCAGGCCGGGCAGCGGCAGCTCGGTGAAGACCCGGGCCACGTCACGGACGGTGACGGCTTCGGCCAGCGCCCGGGCAGCCTCCTTGATGAAGCGCGAACGCTCCTCGCGCAGCGCGGCCAGCTCACCGGCGCGCTCGCGCTTGTGCAGTTCGACGGTGGCGTCCCAGACGAAGCCGACCATCCGGGAGGGCCGCCCGAAGGCGTCCGCCAGCACCCGGCCGCGGAACCGGACCGCGTGCAGCTCACCGCTGGGGAACAGGGTCCGGTAGTAGGCGCCGCACTGGCCGAGCTCGGCGACGGCCCGCTCGACCCGGCGGCGCACCACCGGCGCGTCCTCCGGGTGCAGCATGGCCAGGAAGGCGGCGGCGCTGCGGTCGAAGCGGTCGGCGTCCAGGCCGAGGATGGCGCAGGCCCGCGGGTCCGCCTCCAGCACGTCGTGCCGGATGTCCCAGTCGAAGGAGCCGATGCCGTTGGCGGCCATCGCCGGTTCGAGCCAGTCCGGCGTGGAGTCGCCGGTGCGGGTGGGCAGGCCGCGGGAGACCGCCGGGCCGATCCGGCTCATCGGCATGCCGGAAGCGGTGCGCAGCGGGTTGACCGCGGCAATGCTCCTGGTGGCCTGGGCCGGGGGGACGCGCCGGGCGGACCCGGGCGGCTCGGGCTCTGTGGCCATGCTTCTCCTGCCGCTGCCGGGGCATGCGGTCCGGTCGGTCGGACGGACTGCGTTAGCCGTGGGATTGGTCTGGCTGGTGTGCCTGCTGTGTCACGGTGACCGGTCGAGGCGCTTTTCTCCCCGCCGTCCCGGACACACATTCTCACTAGCCTCTCGTATGTTCGGCAAGGCGGCAATGCCGACGAACCATCCGGGGGACAATCGTGGACGATCCGAGTGACCTCGCGGCGCGGCGGGCCGCCTCCGGGGCCGCCATCGGCTTCCGGCCGCGGGGCCGGGGCGAAGCCGGGTCGGGGCGAAGCCGGCACCGAACGGGGCCGGGCCGGCTCAGGCCGCGTCGGCCCGGGCCGGGCCGAGCTCGAACCAGGTGACCTTCCCCTCGCCTCGCAGCTGGACGCCCCAGGCGTCGGCCAGCGAGTCCACCAGCAGCAGCCCGCGGCCGGAGGTGGCCCACTCCTCCGGGACCCGGCGGCCGGGCAGCCGGGTGGTGCAGTCCTGCACCTCGATCCGCAGCCGCTGCCCGGCCGTGAGCACCGCCTCCAGGACGGCCCCCTTGGTGGTGTGCAGCAGGGCGTTGGTCACCAGCTCCGAGGTGAGCAGCTCGGCGGTGTCCGCGAGCTCGGGCACGCCCCAGTGTCCGAGCGCGGCCCGGAGCCGGTGCCGGATCGCCCCGACGGCGACCAGGTCCGCCGGGGCGAAGGAAGCGTGCAGCCGGTGGTGCAGCACGCAGCCCGGCTCGTACACGGGTGTGCCGGTGCCCGCGTACGAGGGTGTGCCCTCGTGGCCGGGCGGGCCGGCGTCGTGGGGCGAGCTGTCGTCGTGGGGCGAGTCGTCCGGCGTGCTGTCGTCGTCGGACGTGCTGTCGTCGTGCGCGTGGCCGCGCTCGCGCTCGCGGTCGCGGTCCTGGTCATGATCGTGGTCGTGGCGGTCCTGATGGCCGTGGTCGTGCTGCTCGGGCCCGTCCGGCAGCCCGGGCCGGCCGGGGCGCGGGCCGGCTGCCGGGGCCGGGATCCGGGCGGGGCCGTCCGCGGAGGACGGGCCGCCACGGGGAAGCCTGCCGCCGGGGATGACCGGGCCGCTGCCCGAGGCCGAACGCTGTCGTGGAAACCTTGCCTGTCCATCCATCACGTACGCCCCCGCCCTTCTCCTGACGGCCGCGCCGAGTCCCCCAGCGGCGACGTCCGCTTGCCGACCATCCTCCTGCCCACTCTCGGGGGATGGCAACAGTGCATCCGCGTCCACCTGGGGTGAAGCGGGGCTCGGGGGCGGGCAAGTGATCCATCTGGTGCGGCCGACGAGGTTTGCGGTGTCCGATGACCAGTTCGGACCGGGAGCGCCCAGGCGTACGCCAGTCCCCCGCACGCCTCTTGACGCCCCATCAGCTCCAGGACTCGGCCGCCTCCCGGGTCAGGCGGTCCGCAGCACGTACTTGACCTCGGCCGAGCGGCCCTCCAACCGCCGGTGCGCCTCGGCCACCGCGTCCCAGCCGATCTGCTCGACCTCCGGACGCAGCGTGCCGTCGGCGACCAGCCGCAGCGCCTCGGCGAACTGGGCCCGGAAGAGGTCGGGCCGGCGGCCGATCAGCGCCCCCAGGTTGTAGCCCGCCAGCGAGTAGCTGTCGTACCAGACCTGGTTGGCCGCCATCGAGGTGTCCCGGTCGGCCGCGTCCCCGATCACCACGTGCCGCCCGAGCACGGCGAGCAGCGGGCGGATCCGCTCCCGGAGCGGGCCGCCGATCGGGTCGACCACCACGTCGAATCCCTGACCGTCCGTCAGCTCCATGGCCTGCGACTCGATTTCTCCGTAGGTGAGCGCCCGGTGGTAGCCGCGCCCGGCCGCGGCGGCGGCCCGCTGAGGGGTGCTCGCGGCGCCGACCACCAGGCCCGCACCGTAGGACCGGGCGAGGTCGCCGAGCAGGGCGCCGAGCGCCCCGGCAGCGCCGAGCACCAGGACGCGCTCCCCCTCGGCGAGCCGGGCGGCGCCCCGGAGCGTACCGACGGCGGTGGTGCCGTTGCAGGCGGTGGCGGCCGCCAGGAGCGGGCTCAGGCCGGCCAGCGGGCCCTCCAGCGCGATGGTGGTCGCGGCGCTCGCGACCGCCTGCTCGGCATGGCCGCCGAAGCCGGTGAGCACGGCCGCGACCGGGGTGCCGATCTCGAGTCCGGTCACCCCGTCACCCAGGGCGGCCACGGTTCCGGCGGCCTCGATGCCGGGCACGGCGGGCAGCCCGAGCGGGAACCGCCCGCGCCGGAACATCACGTCGGCGAAGTGGACCCCACTGTGGGTGACATCGATGAGCACCTCGCCGGGCCCCGGCTCGGGGGCCTCGATCTCGACCGTCTCCAGGACCTCCGGGCCACCGGTACGGGTGTAGCGGACAGCGCGCACGGCTGCTCCCCCTCAGTTCGATCTCCCCGTCCACCCCGATACAGAGGCAGACCACACCCGAAAGGGCGTGTTCTTATTTGTATCAGAGTTCTGTCATAACCCCGACCATGGAGACCCACGGAGGCTCGCAGAGGCCCGCAGCCGCGGGCGATCGGGGCGAGATGGCGGCCCGGCGGCGCGCCCGGCACGCGGACCGGCCCGGAAGGAGGAACGCTGGACATGACGGCCGGGCCCGGGTTCAATGGGCCGCAGATGTTTGAACGCCGTTCTAACCTGACCACCCACCGGCACCCGTGAGCGAGGAACCGTGCGACTGACCCCCACCGAACGGGACCGGCTGCTGATCTTCACGGCGGCCGAACTGGCCCGCGCCCGCCGTGCCCGCGGCGTGAAACTGAACGTGCCCGAGGCCACCGCACTGATCGCCGACACCGTCTGCGAGGCCGCCCGCGACGGGCGGCGCCTCGCCGAGGCGATCGAGGCCGGACGCACCGTCCTGGGCGCCGACGACGTGCTGCCGGGCGTACCGGACGTGGTCACCGTGATCCAGGTCGAGGCCGTCTTCGACGACGGCACCCGGCTCGCCGTGGTCAACGACCCCTTCCGGGGGCGCGGCTCGCTCGGCGACGACGCCCCCGGCGCGGCCCTGGCCGGCTCCGGCGCGGGCTACGACCCGGTCGAGGAGACCGTGGTGCTCCCCGTGCACAACACCTCCGCCGTCCCGATCTCGGTCACCTCGCACTTCCACTTCTTCGAGGCCAACCCGCGGCTGGCCTTCGACCGCGAGGCGGCATACGGCACCCACCTGGCCGTGCCGGCCGGCTCCTCGGTCCGCTTCGACCCGGGCGCCACCGTGGAGGTCGGCCTGGTCCCGATCGGCGGCGCCCGGGTCGCGATCGGCTTCGCCGGCCTGGTCGACGGCCCGCTGGACGCCCCCGGCGCCCGGCAGGCCGCCCTGGCGAAGGCCCGCGCGACCGGCTACCTGACCACCTTCGACGAGTCGGAGGTGGAGTCGTGACCGGCCGTCCCGCCCCCGTCACCCCCGCGTCCCACACCCCGGAGGCCGGCGCATGAGTGCCATCACCCCCCACGACTACATCGCGGTGCACGGCGCCCGCACCGGTGACCGGATCCGGCTCGGCGACTCCGGACTGATCATCCGGGTCGAGTCGGACTCGCAGGAGCCCGGCAACGAGTTCCTGGCGGGCTTCGGCAAGACCGCCCGCGACGGCCTGCACCTCAAGGCCACCGCCGTCCGCGAGACCTGCGACGTCGTGATCAGCAACGTGGTCGTGATCGACGCGGTGCTGGGCATCCGCAAGACCTCGATCGGCATCCGCGACGGCCGGATCGTCTCGATCGGCCGGGCCGGCAACCCGGACACCATGGACGGCGTCGACGTCGTGGTCTCCACCGGCACCACGATCGTCTCCGGCGAGGGCATGATCGCCACCGCGGGCGCCATCGACACCCACGTCCACCTGCTCTCGCCGCGGATCATGGAGGCCTCGCTCGCCTCCGGCGTCACCACCATCATCGGCCAGGAGTTCGGCCCGGTCTGGGGCGTCGGCGTCAACTCCCCCTGGGCGCTGCGCCACGCCTTCAACGCCTTCGACGCCTGGCCGGTCAACATCGGCTTCCTGGGCCGCGGTTCCTCCTCCGACCCGGCGCCGCTGATCGAGGCGCTGGCCGAGGGCGGCGCCTCCGGCTTCAAGGTGCACGAGGACATGGGCGCCCACACCCGCGCCCTGGACACCGCGCTGCGGGTCGCCGAGGAGTACGACGTCCAGGTCGCCCTGCACACCGACGGCCTCAACGAGTGCCTGTCCGTCGAGGACACCCTCGCCGTCCTGGAGGGCCGCACCATCCACGCCTTCCACATCGAGGGCTGCGGCGGCGGACACGTCCCCAACGTGCTGAAGATGGCCGGCGTCGAGAACGTCATCGGCTCCTCCACCAACCCCACCCTGCCGTTCGGCCGCGACGCCCTCGGCGAGCACTTCGGCATGATCGTCTCCGCCCACGACCTCAAGGTCGACCTCCCCGGCGACGCCGCCATGGCCCGCGACCGCATCCGGGCCGGCACCATGGGCGCCGAGGACGTGCTGCACGACCTCGGCGTCATCGGCATCACCTCCTCCGACGCCCAGGGCATGGGCCGGGCCGGCGAGACCGTCCGCCGCACCTTCGCCATGGCCGGCAAGATGAAGGCCGAACTCGGCCCCCTCGACGGCGGCTACGGGACCACCGACGGCGGCGACGACAACGAACGCGTCCTGCGCTACATCGCCAAGCTCACCATCAACCCCGCCATCGCCCACGGCCTCTCCCACGAGGTCGGCTCCATCGAGGTCGGCAAACTGGCCGACCTGGTGCTCTGGCGGGCCGACCACTTCGGCGCCAAACCGCAGCTGGTGCTCAAGGCCGGCTTCCCCGCGTACGGCGTGACCGGCGACCCCAACGCCTCCACCGACCGCTGCGAACCCCTGGTCCTCGGCCCGCAGTTCGGCGCCCACGGCGCCACCGCCGCCGACCTCTCGGTCGCCTTCGTCGCCCAGGCCGCCGCCGACGGCTCGTACCTGGACGTCGCCGCCGACCAACTCCCCACCCGCAGAAGGCGGGTGGGCGTACGCAACACCCGCGGCATCGGACCGCGCAACATGGTCCGCAACGCCCGGACCGGCCAGGTCCAGGTCGAGGCCGACACCGGCCTGGTCTCGCTGGACGGCGCCCCGCTGCGCTCCGAACCCGCCGACAGCGTCTCGCTCAGCCGCCTCTACTTCCTCTGAGACCTCTGCCGGGGCTCTCTTCCTCCACACCCTCCCCCACCGCTCACCGCTGACTGCTTAGGACCCGCCACTCATGACCACTCCCGCCTCGCTCGGCTACCGGATGCCCGCCGAATGGCACCCGCACGACCGCACCTGGATGGCGTTCCCCACCGACAACCAGACCTTCGACACCCCCGACCACCTGCACGCCGCCCGACAGGCCTGGGCGCAGGTCGCCAACACCATCGTCCGGTACGAGCCGGTCACCCTGATCGTCAACACCGGTGAGAGCGCGGCGGCCCGGGAGTACGTCGCGCCCGAGGTGGAGATCGTCGAGAAGCCGCTGGACGACGCCTGGATGCGCGACATCGGCCCGACCTTCCTGATCGACGGCAAGGGCTCGGTCGCCGCCGCCGACTGGATCTTCAACGGCTGGGGCGCCCAGTCCTGGGCCAGCTGGGACAAGGACCAGCACATCGCCGAGCACATCACCGAACTGACCGGCGTCCAGCGCTTCGCCTCCCGCCTGATCAACGAGGGCGGCGGCATCCACGTCGACGGCGAGGGCACCGTGCTCGTCACCGACACCGTCCAGCTCGGCGAGGGCCGCAACTCCGACTGGACCCGCGAGGAGGTCGAGGCCGAGCTGCACGCCCACCTCGGCACCACCAAGGCCGTCTGGGTCCCGCGCGGACTGACCCGCGACTACGACGAGTTCGGCACCCGCGGCCACATCGACATCGTCGCCTCCTTCGTCCGGCCCGGCGTCGTGGTCGCCCACGTCCAGCCGGACCCCGCCCACCCGGACCACGAGGTCTGCCGCGAGATCGTGGCCGGCCTGCGCGCCGCCACCGATGCCCAGGGCCGCCCCCTCGAGGTCATCGAACTCCCCGCCCCCACCGTCCTGACCGACGAGGACGGCGAGCCGGTCGACTACTCGTACATCAACCACTACGTCGGCAACGGCGTGGTCGTCCTGTGCGCCTTCGACGACCCCCGCGACCAGGAGGCCGCCGCCATCCTCGGCAAGGCCTACCCGGGCCGCGTCATCGAACTGGTCGACGCCCGCGAGATCTTCGCCAACGGCGGCGGCATCCACTGCATCACCCAGCAGCAGCCGAAGGCCTGACAAGTTGTGAGGTCAGCTGCCCTGACCTGCATCTATGCCCTTTAACATTTTGCCGGCCCCTGCACGAAGTTGCTGCAACCCGGCAGCAGCTCCCGAAGATCATCTCCCGGGCTCTCCCATTCGATCCCGAGAGGGGGCCGGAGCCGAGTCGTCGAGCGCCTTGGGGCGCCTGGACCGACTCGGCTCCGGCCGTTCGCGGCGAGGACTCCACTCCACCTCGCACGCCCACGCGGTGGTCAGATGCCCACCGACCTGCCGAAATGGGTCCTTGCCAACAGGTCGGACTCGGGATCCGCACCCACCGCACCACCCTCGGGATCACCCAGGAGCGTTTGGCGGAGCGGGCTGGCCTGGACCGGCACACCATCTACCGCACCGGGCCGGCACCAACTCCGTCAGCATCGATGCGCTCCTGCTCATCGCGCACGCCCTCGGCGTCCCGCCAGACCGCCTGTTCCGCGACGAGTAGCCGGCCGCCCCGGCATCCGATGTGGTCGGTAATCGAGTCCGCGAAGCGGTTCAGCACCTCGGTGAACAGCCCGACGCCGTAGTCGCCACACACCACGCAGTACCCGGTGTCCGGAAATCGCTCCGACTCAGCCACGGATCCGCCGGTTGTCCCACGCCACGCTGAAACTGGTCCACGTCACCAGGCTGCCCCACGCGTCCGCATGCGGGGTGCCGTCCGGGTTGAGGACGTACCAACGGCTGATGATCTCGTTGAAGCGGACGCCGAAGCCCACGACCGGGGGCTGCTCGACGAACGCCAGGGCAACGGTCGGCGCCGCAGCCGTCACCGGGCCGATCAGGCTCACCGGGCCACGTCCAGGTGTGTAGTGCACAGCACGGTGTCGCGGACGACGCCCGGCCCGGCCGGTTGTGGCGGGCCGGGGTGCAGCGGCGGTTCGGAGATGCCGCATGTCGAGCAACGGTCCGAGATCTCCGAGATCGGGATCAGGTGCTCAGGATGTGTGTCGGTCACGCTCTGATCGTCGGCCGTAACCCATGGACGTCCTACCGCGTTTGCGGGACGTTTGGGACGCCCCGCCGGTACACCTTGACTCGTCCCCGCAGACAGGAGAGGTGGCCCGTGAACGAGCGCCTGAGAGCAGCCATGGTGCGTGCGAACATGACGGAGTCCCAGCTCGCGCGTACCTGCGGGGTCGACCCCAAGACGGTCAGCCGCTGGATCTCGGACCCCACACGCGTGCCCCATGCCCGACACCGCTCCGCCGCGAGCCGAGCGCTCGGCGTGGAGGAGGTGGCCGTGTGGCCCACCGTGCAGACGATGGTGAAGACCGGCCCCGACCGGGAGATCGTCCAGGTCTACCCCTACCGGTCCGCCGCGCCCGCCTCACTATGGCGGCAGCTCATCTCCAAGGCCGAGCGGGAGATCTCCTTCGCCGGCTACACCAACTACTTCCTGTGGCTGGAGCACGCGAACCTCGGCGCCCTGCTTCGGCGGAAGGCCGAGGCCGGCTGCCGAATCCGGTTCGTCCTCGGCGACCCGGCGAGCCCGATCACCCGACAGCGGGAGATCGAGGAGGACGTGCCGCTGACCCTGTCGACCCGGATCGAGGTGACGCTGTCGGAGCTGGCGAAGCTGCGAGACACCACAGTCGAGGCCCGCTATGAGACCGGGCACGTCAGCCTGTCGGTGTTCCGCTTCGACCAGGACATGATCGTCACACCGTTGCTACCCGGACGGATCGGCCACGACGCCCCGATGATGCACCTGCGGCGGGCCCAGGACGACGGAATTTTCGACAGGTTCGCCGGGCACGTAGAGGATCTGTGGAGCAAGGGTCGCGACATTTGGACGATGGAGGTACAGCATGCCGAGGCGTGACTTCGAGGACGATCCGGACGCGCCGAAGGCCAACAGCCTCGTACCGGCTGCATCCGTCGTGGTGGTCGGCGACGACGGCCGGGTGCTGCTGCAGCGCCGCGCCGACAACGGCATGTGGGCCCTGCCCGGCGGGAAGATGGAGCTGGGCGAGTCGCTGGCGGGCTGCGGAATCCGGGAGACCCTGGAGGAGACCGGGATCCGGATCGAGATCACGGGCATCGTCGGCACGTACACCGACCCCGGACACGTCTTCGCCTACGACGACGGCGAGGTCCGTCAGGAGTTCTCGATCTGCCTGCTCGGCCGTCCGGTCGGCGGGACGATCGCCGTGTCGGACGAGTCCACCGAGGTCGCCTGGTTCACCCCGGAGGAGACCAACGGCCTGCCGATGCTGGACAGCATTCGGAAGCGGCTCACGGACTGGCGCGCAGGCGGCCCGGTCGTACGCTGACCCGTCGGTGCTGTCTCGCCGCCCACCTATTGCCCGCGGGCGCAGCTTCGTCTGCGGGACGCGAGTCGGTGAACTGCCGCCGATCATGGTGGGTCGCACGCTACGGTCGGTGCACAGGAGGTGGCAGTTTGTCAGAATCGCAGCCCTGTACCGCGTGCCACGGCGCGGGAGGCACCGAGAAGGTGACGCACACCGTCGAGCTGGATGCCGAGGGCGACCAGGTGCACCGGCAGGACCGGCACTGGTCGGCGTGCAGTCTGTGCCACGGTGCGACGGTGATCCAGTGATGCGGCTGCTGTTCGTCTGCCAGCACTGCGGCGCCCGCTATCTGACGCCGGCCGACCTGGTCCGTTCCGGGGGCGGCCGGGCCAGTGCCGTCTGGTGCGGCCCGTGCCAGGCGGCCGCCCGGGACGGCGGTGTCGCCGAGCCGGCCGAGCTGGCGGCCGTCGCGATGCTGCTGGCGGTTCGCGCGCTCCGCGCCGCCCTGGCCGCCCGGGTGCGGCGGGAGGCGGCCCGGCGGCCCGACCGGCGCCCGACCCGGCCGGCCCGCACCGGCCGCGGCCGGGCCCGTCCCGGCGGGGCCCGGACCCGGCTGGGCTGACAGCTGTCGGCAGGCGGCAGCCGGCGAGGCGCCCGTGCCACCTGTACGGGTGAACCGGGGCCGGACGGGGGTGCGACCGGCCGTCCGGGCCGTGTCGCCGACCGGGCCAGCGGGCCGGGTTGGCTGATGATGCGCCATATGACGAGAAGCTCATCAGTCGCGGTCGCGTTGCGGATCGCCTGCGCGATGGTCCTGTTCACCGGCGTACCGGCCGCGACGGCCTCGGCCGCCTTCGCCGCCCCGCGCCCTGACACCGGCCCGCCCACCGCCGGAGGCGCCGGGTCCGGCGACCCGTACTTCCCGCTCGCCGGGAACCAGGGCTACGACGTGGCGCACTACGACCTGGACCTCGACTTCACCCCGGCGACCCACCACCTGGCCGCCGAGGCGACCATCCGGGCGACGGCGCAGCAGTACCTGCGCAGCTTCGACCTGGACTACTCGGGGCCGGAGATCACGGGTGTCGAGGTGGACGGGCGGCCGGCCCGGTTCCGGCGCGACGGCCAGGAGTTGGTGGTCGAGCCGGTCCGGCCGCCGCGCCCCGGCGAGGGCTTCACGGTGAAGGTCGCGTACCAGGGCGTTCCGCAGCGGATCTCGGACCCCGTGCTCGGCGACTACGGCTGGCTGAACACGGATGACGGTGCCGTCGCCCTCAACGAGCCGGACGGCGGCCGGACCTGGTACCCGGTCAACGACGACCTGAACGACAAGGCCACCTACACCTTCCGGATCACCACCCCGTCCGGGGTGAAGGCCCTGGCCAACGGGGAGCAGCACGGTGCGGCACAGGTCCACGGCGACCGGTCGACCGTGACCTGGGAGATGCGGCGGCCGATGGCGAGCTACCTGTCGATGGTGGCGATCGGGGACTTCCGGGTGACCCGGGGCGAGGCCGGCGGCGTTCCGTCGGTGACGGCGTACGACCCGGCGGCCGGGGGCGATGACACGTTCCTGCGGGCGACGACGGAGCGGGCGCTGGTGGAGCAGGCCCGGCGGTTCGGCCGGTACCCGTTCGACTCGGTGGGCGGGATCATCGACCGGATCGGGGTCGGGTACGAGCTGGAGACCCAGAGCCGCCCGGTGTACGACGGTGAGCCGGAGGAGCTGGCGGTGGTGCACGAGATCGCGCACCAGTGGTTCGGCGACTCCGTCACCCCGCGCACCTGGCGGGACATCTGGCTGAACGAGGGGTTCGCGACCTTCGCCGAGTGGCTCTGGCAGGAGGACCACGGCGGCCCGACCGCTCGGGAGACCTTCGACGGCTACTACGCGACGCCGGCCGCGGATCCGTTCTGGCGGCTGAAGACCGGCGACCCCGGGCACGACAACATCTTCGACCAGGACGCGGTCTACACCCGGGGGGCGATGACCTTGCAGGCGCTGCGCGAGCTGATCGGCGAGCGGGACTTCGCCACCCTGCTGGCCGAGTGGCCGGCCCGGCACCGCTACGGCAACGCCGACAGCTGCGACCTGCGGGAGCTCGCGGAGCAGATCTCGCACCGGGACCTGGGGTCCTTCTTCGACGCCTGGCTGTACACCGCGGCCAAGCCCGCGCCGCCGGCCTGAGGCCGGCTCGGGCCGCACCCAGGTGCGCCGCCGGGCGGTCGGCCCGGCGGGTGCGGCGCGGTTCCGCGGCCCGGCGGTACCGCGTCGATACGCTGGCGCCATGCAACGGCTCGTCCTGGTGGACCTGGACCACACCCTCGTCGAACGCCGGTGCCCGACCACCGAGTGGACGGCCGACTTCTGCGCCGGGCAGGGCCTGCCGCCCGCCGCCGAACCGGCGGTCCTGGCGGCACCGACACCGGAGACCTTCGAGCGGCTGGCGGCGGCGCACGGAACGGCCCGTTCCGGGCCGGAGCTGTGGACGCGGTACGTGGACGGGCTGGCGGAGCGGGTGTACGTGCTGCCCGGCGCACTGGAGGCGGTCGGCCGGCTCCGGGCGGCCGGCTGGACGGTGACCGTGCTGACCAACGGGTACACCGCGATCCAGGGCGCCAAGCTCGCCAGGACCGGTCTGCTGGGGGCCGTGGACGCGGTCTGCATCTCGGAGGAGGCCGGCGCCCGCAAGCCCGACCCGGAGATCTTCCGGGTCGCGGCCCGGCGTTCGGGCCACGACCTGGCGGCGGGGGCCTGGATGGTCGGCAACAACCCGGCCACCGACATCCTGGGCGCGCAGGCGGCGGGCGTCGGGACCATCTGGATCTCACCGGAGCTCCCCTGGCAGGCCGACCACCCCGCGCCGGACCACGCGGTCCCCGACGTACCGGCGGCAGCCGAGGTGCTGCTCGGCCTGGCCGGCTGACCCCGCGTCGGACGTCGCGCACGGCCGCGCGGGCGGGCGGAGGGGCGGGTACGGCGGGTACGGCGGCACGCGGGCACGGCGGGTGTGGGCCGGGAACCTTACGGAGGTGCTGGGCTGACGTTCCGTCCGATGGTCGGCGGGGGTTGCGGCAAGCGCCACGAGGCTGTCGCCCGCGGGTGCAAGAATGCGATCACGTTCGATCGATCATGGGGGATTCGCTATGCGCATGTTGACCAAGAGCCTGCCGGTGGCGCTGATCGGCGCCGCACTCGCGACCGCGAGCAGCACCTCGGGCGCAGCCGCCGCCGGGCACACCCGCGGCCTGGAGATCGCCGTTCCGGCGTACGTCGCGCCGGGCCACCCGATGCTGACGGCCATCCGGTCCGCGCAGCCCGCGGCATCGGTCGTGATCCTCAACCCGAACAACGGCTACGACCCGTTCGACGCCACCTGGCAGGCCCAGGCCGACACGCTCCGCACCGCCACCACCGCCACCGGCGGCCACACCAAGGTGCTCGGCTACGTCGACACCGACCACGGCAACCGCTCGCTCGCCGCGGTGAAGGCGACCGTCGACAACTACCTGAAGACCGCCGACCACAAGGTCCACGTCGACGGCATCTTCTTCGACCAGTCCGGCCGCGACTGCGGCACCGACAACGCACTGCGCGACTACTACCTCGCCCTGCGCACCTACGTGCAGGAGACCGTCTCCGCGCTCGACCCGGAGGTCGAGGAGATGGTGGTCGACAACCCCGGCACCGCCGTCGCCGACTGCTACCTGGAGCCCGGCCACCGCACCGCCGACACCTTCGTCACCTTCGAGAACACCTACGCCGCGTACACCGGCGCCGGCTGGCTCGGCGGCAACGTCTTCAACTACAACGTGGGCTACTACTCGGGTGCCGCCCTCGACCCGAGCGGCACCGCGTTCTGGCACCTGGTGCACACCACCCCGGACGCCACCGCGATGCACGACGCCCTCGACAAGGCCTTCGACCGCGGCGCCGGCTACGCCTACGTCACCGACGACGTGATGCTCAACCCGTGGGACGCCACGCCGAGTTGGGGCTTCGCCGCGCAGAGCGCGTACGCCGCCACCAAGGGCTGACGCCGCACGTCCGCCGGGGCCCGGCCCCTGCATGAGGGCCTCATGAAGGCGGAGGGCCATGTGCCGGCCGCGACCGGCTCCGGCCCGCCGACCGCACGGAGAACCGGCCCTGCGGCGGCACCACGTATCGTGAGTGGTCGTGCCGAACAGCCGGGAGGAACAGCAGATGGCGGAGCCACGGGCGCGCCGCGCTGCCCGGCCGCGCGAGGAGGTGTTCGCGGCGGCCCGCACGGCCATCGCCGAACACGGGCTCGCCAAACTCACCATGGCCGGACTCGGCAAGCAGCTCCAGATGAGCGCCGGACACCTGCTCTACTACTTCGGCAGCAAGGACCAACTGCTGCTGGAGACCCTCCACTGGAGCGAGGAGCAGCTCGGCGAACGCCGGCGCGCCGCCCTCGCCCGGCCCGGCGCGACGGGCCGGGAACGGCTGGCCGCCTACGCCGGGCTGTACCTGCCCGAGGGGCCCGGTGACCCGCGCTGGATCCTGTGGGTCGAGGTGTGGGGGCGCTCCCCAGCCAGCGCCGAGATCCGGCAGGGCCAGCAGGCGATCGAGGTCCCGTGGCACGCCGATCTGGTCGGCGTGATCGAGGACGGCGTGGCCGCCGGCGAGTTCACCCTCGTCGGAGCGCGGCCCGGCCCCGCGCCGGAGTCGGCACCCGCCGGGCCGGAGAACGCGCCCGCCGGGCGGGGTTCGGTCCAGGACGTCGCGACGCAGATCAGGGCACTGCTGGACGGTTTCGCGGTACCGATCGCGATCGGCCTGCCCGGTGCCGGCCGGGACGACGCCCTGGCCCAGGTGGCCGCGGTCGCCGCGGCGCTGCTCGGACCGCGCCGGTCCGCGCCCGGCCCCGGCGGCCCGTGACCGGAGCCGGTCGGCTCACTCCGTCCAGAGCGCGGCGGCCGTCCGGTCGTCGGCGTACCCCTTGGCCCTGACCTGTACCTGGCGCAGGAAGTCGACCGTGCCGGGCGGGTGCGGATGCGCCCAGTGGTTGGACAGGAAGTGCGCCACCGCCGGCTCCTCGGCGATCGGCGCGGCCAGACCAGGGGTGCAGAGCAGCAGGATGTCCCCGGGCGTGGCCGGTACCAGCCGGAACCGGAACGGCCGGGGCGTGGGCGCCGGAGCGGGCGGCAACGGAGGCTGCCCGTCGGGATGGTGCAGCAGCCGGGCCGCGTACGCGTCGATCCAGTGGCCGGAACGGAGCAGGTAGAGCGCGCCCGGGCCGGTGCCGAAGGCGGCCCGGTGGGTGGCCGCCGGATCGAGCGAGACCAGCATGCAGTGCAGCGCGCCCCGGTCCGCCTCGTCGCCTCCGAGGCCGCCGTCGCCGAGGTCGCCGAGGCCGGCCCCGGGCGCAGCGCCCGCCCGGTCGGGACCGTCCGCGGTGGGGTGGACCGTGGTGGGGTCGACCGCGGTGGGGTCGACCGCGGTGGCGAGCGGGCCGGAGGCCAGGACGGTCAGCCGCTGCAGCCCGTACCGGAGCCGGTCGCGCGCGCCGGCCCGGAGGTCCGCGGCCAGCTCGCTGCGGCTGCGGCCGATCGCCGCGGCGAGACGGCGGGCCGCCTCCGCGGCCGACCCGGCACCGGCCTCGGCGGACTCCCGCCGCCCGGGTGCCGCCAGCACCGCCAGCAGCAGCCCGTCCTCGCCCTCGCCGAAGCGCGTGACCAGCAGGGCGTCCCGGCGCGGCTCACCGCGATACCGGGCGGAGTCACCGCGCACCGAGGCCGCCCGCAGCGTCGCGGACCCGTACTGGGCGCCGTCCAGTGCGGTGTCCGGCACCAGGGCGGCCAGGGTCGCCGGCTCGGCCGCGGGAAGCGCGGTCGGCTCGGGACCGTACGTGGGCGGACGGTCGCCGACGTGCGGCACCGGGGGCTCGACGCGAGGGCGGCGCAGCGGCTGGAACGGCTGCGCGGGCCGTACGGGCCCGGCAGCCGGGGCGGGCGTGGAAGGGGCGGGGGCCGGAGTGGGGGCCGGAGTGTGCGTGGGGGCCGGGGCGGGCGCCGGCTGCGGCTCGGCCTCGACGGTGGCGGGCGCCGGGACAGGTTTGGGGACGGGCTCGGGCTCAGGCTCGGGCTCGGGCTCGGCTACAGGTACCGGTGCGGGTTCGGGTTCGGGTTCGCCCGCGGGTACAGGTACCGGTGCGGCAGGCTCAGCGGTCACCGCAGCTGCGGGGCCGGTGGCCTCGGGCGGGCGGGGAACGGAACCGGCCGTGCGCGGGGCGCCGATCACACCGGCCGCCGAGTTGAACCAGTCGTCCACACTGCCCGCGTCCGGTACCGCGTCGGGGGTGTCCGGCAGGGTGCCGGCCGGGCCCTGGTAGACCGCGTGCCACCAGCCGTCCTCCGGCCGCAACTGCGGGTGTGCACCCTGGTCGCCCAACTGGCCGCTCCTCGTCCGTGTGTGCCGTCTGCCGAGCGTGTGCCGACCGCCGAGCGGCCCCTCGTGCCGGTCTCGTCGTCATTGTTCCCGACCGGAACCGACCGTGTCCGGGATTCCGCGACAACCGGCCACCCCGTGGGAGGGGCGTTCCGGCCATCCCGGGGGACGATCCGTCCGGGCTTGTCGGAAGTGCCCCAGCCAGGCGTGATGAGGCGGCAACCCGCGTGCGACCAGCAGGCCCAGGAAGGCCGACGAGGGGCATCACATCACTCGTTCGGCTGATTAATATGTGCGCATGACCGTGCCAGGGCCGACCGTACCCCCGCCGGGGAGAGCCGCACCCGCGGTCCCCCGTCCGGCCGTGGTGCTGTGGTCCCTGCTCGTGATCGGCCTGATGGCGCTGCTGCCCTGCGCCGACCGGTCCGGCGCCGTCGGCCCGCACCCGGCCGCCGCCGCGCTCCCGGTGACCACGGTCGTCGGCCACGCCGTCGCGGACCACCAGGACCGCCGGCAGGAGCGCCACCACGGCCGGGCCCGGTCGGCGGCCCAGCCCGGCTCGGAGAACGCCCCGCTGACCTGGTGCACCGCCGACGGCGGGCACCCGATCCCGGGCAGCGGCTGCTCGAACCACCCGTTCTGCGGACCCGAGGCCCAACTCCCCAACGCTCCCCCGCAGCCCGCCACCGTGGTGGCGGCCCGGCTGGTCCCGGCCCAGGTGCCGACCGCGGCCGGGGCCTGCGCCGGGGCACTGCACGGCCCCGACCACTCGCCCGACCTGCACGTCCTCCAAGTCAACCGGACCTGAGCGGAACCCACCGCCGGATCACGGCCGACCCCGCTCGGCCCGGCGGCTCCGCCGCACCCCACCACCCCGCACACCGCTGTGCCAGAACGCACGGCGGGGACAAGGACATCCCATGGGTTCCGCCTCCAAGCAGTCCAAGCAGTCGTCGAACCGGCAGGGCCGCGCCGACCAGGCCGCCGACCGCCGGGCCCGGATCGCCGAGCTGCGCGCCGCCGAGGAGCGCCGCGACAAGCGCAACAAGTTCATCGCCATCGGTGTGGCCACCGTGCTGATCGGCGGCATGGTCGCCGTCGGCGGCTGGATCGCGCTGGACGCCAAGCAGAAGCGGGACGACAAGAAGGCCGCCGCCGCGGCCGCCGACAAGGCCCGCAAGGACGCGGCGAACGCCCCGATCGACGGCGTCCAGACCTTCGACAACCTCTCCCGCAACCACGTCAGCACCAAGGTCACCTACCAGCAGACCCCGCCGGTCGGCGGCGACCACAACCCGGTCTGGCTGACCTGCATGGGCAACGTCTACGACCAGCCGGTGCAGAACGAGAACGCCGTCCACTCGCTGGAGCACGGCGCGGTCTGGGTCACCTACAACGCCAAGGCCACCCCGGACGACATCAAGGCGCTCTCGGAGAAGGTCAAGGTCACCCCGTACTCCTTCATGAGCCCGTACCCGGACGAGGCCGGCACCATCACCCTCAACGCCTGGGGCACCCAGCTGAAGGTCGACAGCGCCACCGACCCGCGGGTCGAGCAGTTCTTCACCAAGTACGTGCAGGGGCCGCAGACCCAGGAGCCCGGCGCGTCCTGCAGCAACGGGGCCATGAAGTGACCCCGGCCGGGAAGAACCGCCCGGACGCCGACGCCGCCACCAAGGCCGACACCACCACGGCAGCCGGGTCCGAGGAGCTCAGCGCCGGACCGGCCGGGACGCCCCGTCGCCGGCTCTGGTGGCCGGCCGCGCTGGCGGCCGTGGTGGCGCTCGGCCTCGGTCTGCCCGCCCTGCTGGCGGGCGGGCCGCCCGCCTCCGGGACGGCGGTCACCGCCGCCGCGACACCCGCCACCGACTCCCCGGAGGCGGGCTTCGCCCGGGACATGGCCGCCCACCACCAGCAGGCGGTGGACATGTCGTTCATCGTCCGCGACCGGACCACGGACGAGGCCGTCCGCACGCTGGCCTTCGACATCATCAACACCCAGGCCAACCAGCGCGGCATGCTGATGGGCTGGCTCGACCAGTGGGGGCTGACCCAGACCTCCGCGGCCAAGCCGATGGCGTGGATGGGCCACACCTACGAGGCGCACGACGGCTCGCTGATGCCCGGCATGGCGACCAACACCGAGCTGGACCGGCTCCGCTCGCTCAGCGGCCGGGACGCCGAGGTCTGGTACCTGCAGCTGATGATCGAGCACCACAAGGGCGGGCTCGGGATGGCCCAGGCGTACGTCGACGCCAGCACCAACCCGGCCGAGAAGCGGCTCGCCCAGACGATGATCAACGGGCAGCAGGCCGAGATCGGCCTGATCACGGACATGCTCGCCGAACGGGGTGCCAAGCCGCTCACCACCTGACAGCTGCTCACCTGAGAGCTGTCACCTGACGCCACGGGCCCGGCGGCGACGACACGCCGCCGGGCCGCCACCGGGGTGGGCCTGACCACGGCGGTCCGGCCCACCCCGGTCGCATGCCCGGGACGTTCGAACGCCCGACGTGCGCAGCGGCCCAACGTGCACACCGCCGACGTGCACAGCCCCCAACGTGCGCAGCGCGACAGGGCGCACGGCGCCGCGTCAGCTCCGGGCGGCGGGCCGGTCGGAGGCGCCCGCGAACCCGGCGGCCGCGAGCGCGATCACCGCGAGCAGCAGCAGGACCGCCCGGCCACCGGACCGATGGCCCGCCAGGTGGACACCCAGTACCGGCAGCGCGGTGCCCAGTGCGGTACCGAGGCTGCGGACCGTGTTCACCATGCCGCCGCCGACCGCCGAGCTCTCCGCCGGGATCGCCCGCATCACCAGCGCGTTGTTGGCGGGCAGCAGCAACCCGAGCCCGAACCCCACCACCAGCAGGGCCGGTACGGCGGTGCCCGCCCCGATCGGGAACAGCGCCATCGCGCCCAGGCCCGCGGTCGCACCGAGCGCGCCCACCCGGCACCGCGTGGCGTCGGTGCACCGGCGCGGCAGCAGCAGGCCGCCGAATGTGGCGGCGACCGCGAAGGCGCCCGGCAGCGCGGTGATCACCAGGCCCGCCGTGGTCACCGGCACACCGGCGCCGGCCAGCATCACCGGGCCGAGCACCAGCGGACAGAACAGCAGCAGGTACCCGACCAGCGCGAGCACCAGACCCGCCCTGATGCCAGGGGTGTTGACCAGACCCGGGGCGATGATCGGACGGTCGGCCCGCTGCTCCTGGCGCACCAGGGCCACCGAGAGCACCGCCGAAGCGACCAGCAGCACCAGCACCGCCCAGCCCGGCAACGGGAGCCCGGAGGCGGTCGACAACGCCAGCAGCAGGGTGGCCGACGCACCGGCGAGCAGCAGCAGCCCCGCCAGGTCGAACCGCCCCTCCTCCGCCACGGCAGCACGGAGCTCCGCGGCACACGGCTGTACGGGCGCCGGTCCAGGCACGGACGCGGGTGCCGGTAGCGGTACGGGCGCCGGAGGTACGGGCACCGGTGCGGGCGCGGCGGCGGATGCCGTCGGGCGGGTGCGTGGCAGCAGGAACCAGCCGGCCAGGATGCCGAGCAGGCCGATCGGAACGTTGATCCAGAAGGCCCACCGCCAGGAGGCGTGGGTCACCAGCAGGCCGCCGAGCGTCGGGCCGAGCGCCAGGCCGAGCGCCTGCGCGGCGGCCTGGATGCCGAGCGCGGTCCGCATCGCGCGCGCCGGCACCCCACGGGCGACCAGCGCGACGCTGTTGGCCTGCATCATCGCGCCGCCGACCGCCTGGACCGCGCGGCAGACCACCAGCAGGCCGAGGCTGCCGCACAGACCCGCGGCCAGCGAGGCGAGCGCGAAGACGGCGAACCCGCCGAGGTAGACCGTCTTCCGGCCGACCGCGTCGGAGAGCCTGCCGACCGGCGCGAGCAGGGCCACCAGGACCAACAGGTACGCGAGCGCCGCCCACTCGACCTCGGCCAGGCCGGCGTGGAAGCCCTCCTGCAGCGCCGGGAACACCAGGGCGGTGATGCTCGCGGTGAGCTGCCCGAGGAACGCGCCGACGCAGACCGTACCGACGGCGAGCCAGTGCGCGTACGGCCAGGCGGCAACCGCTCGCGGGCGCGGCCGCTCGGCGAGCAGCGGGCTGTCGAGCAGGCGGCGGGCGGGGGCAGGGGTCGACACCCGGCCAATATATCGCCCGCAGAGATAATCCGGAACAGAGAGGTTCCAGCCACGATCGGATCCGATGCCGAGCAGATCTACCGCCGAGTAGATCCGACCCCGAGCAGATCAGGCCCCGAGCAGATCGGGCCTCGACCGGATCGGGCGCCAAGCGAATCGGGCACCAAGCGGATCTACTCCGGAGCTGGTCAGCGGCCGACCGGACGTCGGCGACCGGATACGCTGTCCGCCATGCCGCCGCAGCCTACGCCTGTTCCACCGCCGTCCGAACCCTCGGTACCGGGGTCATCCGCCCTGGAGGAGTCGGCCCGGCTGGCCCGCGCGCAGCGGCTGACCGATGTGATCACCCGGCTCCGCCGCGCGCTGCGCAGCAGCATCCGGACGGACTACCCGTGGGAGTCGCTCCCGATGGCGCAGGTGGAGCTGTTGCAGACGCTCGCCACCGCGCCGCTGCGGGTGGGTGAGCTGGCCGAACGGCAGCGGCTGGCGCCGAACACCGTCAGCGGGCTGATCGGGAAGCTCCTGGACGCCGGCTTTGTGGACCGCCAGGCCGATCCGGGTGACCGCCGGACCGCCCGGATCGCGCTGACCGAAGCCGGCCACCGGCAGTTGCAGGACTGGCGCCAGGCCCACGAGCGCCGCCTCGCCGATGCACTGGAGAGCCTCTCCCCCGAGAACCGGGACGCCGTCATGCTGGCCCTGCCCGGACTGGAGCAACTCGCCCGCTCCCTCACCAGCGGCAGTGGAAGTGGAAGCAGCGGCGGAATCAGCGCCGCCGGCAGCAACGCCGGCAGCAGCAGCGCCGCCACGGTGACCGGGTCCGGCACCGCCTGACGGCACCGGCGGACGGCACCGGCCCCGCTCGAAGGCCCGCCCACGCGGACCAGCGCAGGCCGACCACCGCGCCCCGACCTCCGCAGGCGGACCGACCGGGCGAGCCCGAGCGGGCGGCCACAGGGGCCGGATCAGAACAGGGCCGCGCCCTGCTCGAGTTCCAGCAGCAGCCGCTTGTTGTCGGTCCCGGCGGCGAAGCCGGTCAGTGCGCCGTTCGCGCCGAGCACCCGGTGGCACGGGCGGATCACCAGCAGGGGGTTGGCGCCGACCGCGCCGCCGACCGCCCGCACCGCGCGCGGTGACTGCCCGGCCGCGTCGGCCAGCCAGCCGTAGGTGACGGTGGTGCCGTACGGGATGTCGTCGAGCGCGGTCCAGATCCGCTGCCGGAACTCGGTGCCGACCGGGGCGAGCGGAAGGTCGAAGGTGGTCAGCTCCCCCGCGAAATAGGCGGTGAGCTGTTCCACGGCCGGGGCCAGGGCATCCGCGTCCGGTACCCAGCCGTCGGCCGGTTCGGTCTGCGCGCCCTTCTGGCCGGGGGCGGTGACCGCGGTGAGTGCCAGCGGACCGTCGTCCTGGTAGACGCCGCTCAGCAGCAGTTGCCCGAGCGGGCTGTCCATGGTCGTGAACGCCGTTGTCATGCCTTCTCCTCAGTTGTGCTGTTCACGAGTCGTGCTGTCCACGATGGTCACGCCGTTCGGCCCGGCCACCGGGCCGCCGACCTGCCCGGCGATCTGCCCGCCGGCCGACCCGCCGGCCGACCCGGCGTCGGGCTCCACGTCCGGCCCCACGTCCGGCCCGGCCACCGGCCCGGCGGCCGCGACCCAGAGCCGGTGCACGGCGTACGAGCGCCAGGGTGACCAGGCCGGTGCGGCCGCCTGGGCCGCCTTCGGGTCGCCCGGCAGGCCGAGGCGGAGCAGGCCGTGGCGTACGCCCGCGTCCGTCGGCAGGAACACGTCGGGGTCGGCCAGCGCCCGCATCCGCAGGTAGCCGACCGTCCAGGGGCCGATGCCCGGCAGTGCGAGCAGTTCGGCGGCGGCCTGCTCGCGGTCCACCCCGCCGTCGAGCCGGACCGCGCCCTCGGCGAGGGCCGCGCACAGGCCGCGCAGCGCCCGGCGCCGGGATTCCGGCATCGCGAGGTGTTCGGGGGCCGCCTCCGCGAGTGCTCCGGCGGTCGGGAAGAGCAGCCGCAGTCCGCCGCTCGGCTGCGGCAGCGGCTCCCCGTACTGTTCGGTCAGCCGTCCGGCCAGCGTACGGGCGGCCGCGACGGTGATCTGCTGGCCGAGCACGGCCCGGACGGCGAGTTCGTGCGGGTCGACGTGGCCGGGCGAGCGGATGCCGGGGCGGGCCCGGACCAGGGCGCCGAAGGCCGGGTCGGCGCCGAGCTGGCCGTCGACCGTGTCGGGGTCGGCGTCGAGGTCGAACAGCGCCCGGAGCCGGTGCACGGCCGTGGTGAGGTCGCGCAGGTCGGCCAGGACCAGTCGGCAGTCCAGCCAGCCGCGGGTCGGGGGGTCGCCCGGCCGGAGCCCGTCGACCTCGGCGATGCCGTGGCCGTACGGGAGGGCGAGGGTGCGGCGGTAGGTCCGCGCCCCGGGCGCGGCCGCGGGGACGACCTCCTCCACCCCGGGGACGGCGCGCAGCGCCAGGAAGTCGATCAGGTGCGCGCTGTCGAGCGCGCCGCGGTAGGCGAGCCGCAGGCTGATGGTGCCCGGTGTGCCGCCGCCGCGGCGGCCGGCCGCGACCTCGGTGCGCAGGCCGCTCGGGGTGCGGTCGTACACCTCGCGCACGGTGTCGTTGAACTGCCGGACGGAGGCGAAGCCGGCGGCGAACGCGACTTCGGTGACCGGGAGTTCGGTGGTCTGCAGGAGCAGCCGGGCGGTCTGGGCGCGCTGGGCGCGGGCGAGCGCGAGCGGCCCGGCGCCGAGTTCGGCGGTGAGCTGGCGCTGGAGCTGGCGGGCGCTGTAGCCGAGGCGGCCGGCCAGTCCGGCCACGCCTTCGCGGTCGACGATGCCGTCGCCGATCAGGCGCATCGCGCGGCCGACCAGGTCCGCCCGGTGGTTCCACTCGGGCGAGCCCGGGACGGAGTCCGGGCGGCAGCGGCGGCAGGCGCGGTAGCCCGCGCCCTGGGCGGCTGCGGCGGTGGGGTAGAAGGAGCAGTTCACCCGCTTCGGGGTGACCGCCGGGCAGCTCGGCCGGCAGTAGATGCCGGTGGTCCGGACGGCCGTGAAGAACACCCCGTCGAAGCGGGCGTCGCGGCTGTCCACCGCCCGGTACCTGGTCTCGTCGTCGATCACGCTCTCCAGTCTGCGGCATCCGCGGAGCCTCGACCGGCGGGTTTCGGACACGGCGGTCGGGCCGGGGACGACCCCCATCGTGGGAGCGCTCTCAGCCGCTGGACCGACCCGATAGGCTCAGCGGGGAACAGTCCGCGAGAGGAGCACACCGTGGCCGAACTGCCGGAGCAGCAGCCGCCGGGCAGGGTCACCGCCGGGCTCGCGCGACCGACCCTGGAGTCGGTCGCCGAGCGGGCCGGAGTCTCCCGGGCGACCGCCTCGCGGGTGGTCAACGGCGGCGCGGGGGTGCGCGAGGAGCTGCGGGAGAAGGTCCGGCAGGCCGTCGAGGACCTCGGGTACGTGCCCAACCTGGCCGCCCGCACCCTCGTGACCCGGCGCAACCAGGCCGTCGCGGTGGTCGTCGCCGAGCCGGAGAGCCGGATCTTCTCCGATCCGTTCTTCGCCCAGCACCTGCGCGGCATCGGCCGCGAGCTGTCCGCGGCCGACAACCAGATGGTGCTGCTGATGATCGAGGAGCAGCGCGACTACGACCGGGTCGGCCGCTACCTGGCCGGCGGGCACGTCGACGGGGTGCTGCTGTTCTCGCTGCACCACTCCGATCCGCTGCCGCAGATCGCCCGGCGGGTCGGCCTGCCGTTCGTGGTCGGCGGCCGGCCCGGCTGGGCGGGCGCCGAGTCGGACCGGGAGCTGGTGTACGTGGACAGCGACAACCGGGGCGGGGCCCGGCTCGCCGTCCAGCACCTGCGCGAACTCGGCCGCAGCCGGATCGCGACCATCACCGGCCCGCTCGACCAGACCTCGTCGGTCGACCGCCTGGACGGCTACCGCGATCTGCTGCCCGACGGCGACCCCGGGCTGATCGCCGAGGGGGATTTCACGCCGGACGGCGGCGGCCGGGCGATGGCCGAGCTGCTGGCCCGGCGGCCCGACCTGGACGCGGTGTTCGCCGCCTCGGACTCGATGGCCTCGGGCGCGCTGCGGGTGCTCCGGGAGGCCGGCCGCCGGGTGCCGCAGGACGTCGCGGTGGTCGGCTTCGACGACGTGGAGTCGATCGCCGCGTGGACGGAGCCGCCGCTGACCACCGTCCGGCAGGACATCGAGGAGATGGGGCGGCTGATGGCGCGGCTGCTGCTACGGCACCTGTCCGGCGAGGGCGGACCGGCGGTCGGCCGGGGTGCGGCCCCCACTTCGGTGATCACCCCGACCAGGCTGGTGCGGCGCGGTTCGGCCTGAGCAGCGGCAGACCCCCGACAACTTGAACGAAGTGTTCAACATAATCCGTTGACAATGGATCGCGCCCGGAGGAGGGTCGACCCATGACCTCCGACGACCCCTTCGCGCTGCCCGACGCCCATCAGGCGCGGGCCGGGCGCACCGCCGCCGCCCTGTTCCGGATCGCCGAGCGGCACGCCGCCACCGAGGAGCAGCGCCGCCGTCAGGCCAACGCCTACCTGCCCTCCCCGCACGAGGCCGCCAGGCTGGTGTCACTGCTGCTCAGCGGCACCGCGCTGCCCGACGCGGACGAGCCGGAGGTGGACCGGGCCGACATCGTCGCCGCGCTGACCCTGCTGCCGCAGGCCCGCGCCGAGCTGGAGGAGCTCGAGGAGGGGCTGATCACGATGGCCCGCGGCCGCGGGTTCACCTGGCAGGAGGTCGCGTTCGGCCTCGGCCTCGGCACCCCGCAGGCCGCCCGGCAGCGCCACGAACGGCTCTCCGGGCGCACCGGCGAGAGCGGCTAGCCGGCAGCCCTGCGCGCCGTCGCGGTCAGGACACGGGGGCGGCAACCCCTGAGGCCCGCCACCGGTCCGTGCTCGGCGAGGGCCGGGACGGCGCCGGTCCGTCCTGGCCGGTACCGCAGCCCGCAGCAGCCGCCACCGCCAGGACGGCGGCACCCACCGCACGCCGTCCCCTCACACAACCGCCCCCTCGCGCAGCCGCCTCCCCGTACTCACGGCCACCCCGCCGGCGTGGAACGCCCGCCGGGAATATTCGCAGCGCCGCGGGGGTGAACGACCTACCGTCGGACCATGACTGATGATCCGTATGCCGGCTTGCCCAAGTCCGAGTTCGCCTTCCCCGGGCCGCTCCGGGACGCCCTGGTGGCCGCCGTGCTGAACGGCGCCAAGACCAGCACCACTGGCCTGCTGGCCGAGTACCGCAAGCTCGGCGAGGAGTTGCCCGCGCCCGGCGACCGGCAGGCGGTGGTCGACTCGGACGACCGGCCGGTGGCCGTGATCGAGGTGACCGACGTGCGGGTGGTCCCGCTCGGCGAGGTCTCCCTGCAGCACGCCCTGGACGAGGGCGAGGGGTACCGGACGGTGGCGGAGTGGCGGGCGACCCACGAGGGGTTCTGGCGCAGCCCGGAGCTGCTGGAGATCCTGGAGGACCCGGAGTTCACGGTGGACGACTCCACCGAGGTGGTGCTGGAACGCTTCCGGGTGGTCGCGGCGCCGGGCCGCTGAGCAGGGGGAGGCGGCAGCGGGACCACGGGCGGCCGGGCGGTCCCGTGACCGCCCGGCCGCCCTCCACGGCTCCCGCCCGTCAGGTGAACGGGATCCGCAGCACGGAGGCGCTGCCCTGGGCCTGGGTGGCGCCGACCCGCAGCTGCGCCGGGGCGTTGCCGATGGCGGGCCAGACCTCCACCCGGACGGTGCCGTGGTCGAGGGTCCCGAGCGTGCCGGTCGCGGCGGCGAGCCCGGCCGTGGTGCCCGAGTAGCGCTCCCAGCCGGCCACCGGGTCGGTCGCGAAGTAGCGGTAGGTCTCGACGCGTTCGAAGGTGCCGTCACCGGTCAGGTCGTAGGAGACCCTGACCTGCTGGCCGAGGCCGACGGCGGGGCCAGCGTCGAGGTAGAGGTCGAAGTCGGTCACCGCGCCGGGCTTGGGGGTGCCGTTCAGGTTGCGCACCTCGTAGACCTTGGCCTGGTACGGCGTGCCGTCGTGGTTGCCGCCGCCGGCGGACGGCAGCTGGTCCGCGGTGGCACCGCTGCCGTAGGCGGTGGTCAGGGCGCCGCCGGGCTGGAGGTAGAAGGTGCTGCCGGTGGCCGGCGGCACCGACGGCGACGAGGACGGCGACGGCGAGGGTGAGGGTGAGGGCGACGGGGAATCGGACGGCGAGGGGGACGAGGACGGCGAGGGCGACGGGGAACCGGTCGGGCCGCCGGTGCCGCCGTCGGGGGTGGTGCCGCGTTCGCTCGCCGTGGAGCGGGCGGGCACGGTGAGGGTGTAGCCGTCGGAGAAGCGGACGGTGCGCGCCGCGGTGGTGTAGTTGTGCGCCACGTGGGTGCGGGTGGCGCCGTTGGCGAAGACGGCCGCGGTCGGGGTGTCGGCGGTGGTGGCGGGGTCGAGGGTGCCGAGCGTCGCGAGGCCGTAGATCCAGTGGTAGGTGTGGGCCCTGGACTCGCCCTCCTCCGGGGTGTAGCCGGTGTTGCCGGCGTCCCAGGCGGCCTTGGCGGCGGCCGGGTCGGCGAGCGCCTGGAACTCCCAGAGCAGGTCCCGCCAGTCGGTGAACACCCCGCCGTTGCCGGCCTTGAGCTCGGCCAGGTTGGCCCGGATCTCGTCCTGGCGGCGCCCGAGGTAGAGCGAACCGCCGGTGACCGGCAGCACGTTGATGCCGTGGATCATGCCGGGGGCCGCGGTCCACCAGGTGGAGTAGGCGGCGCCGCTGCCCCAGACCATGCCCACGGTGTCGTGGCCGAAGGCGGCCGGGAAGGTGGCGTGGTCGGCGTCGAACCAGTACTGCTCCACCGCGTTGGCCTCGGTGGTGTAGAGGTAGACGCCCAGGTCGCGCAGGGTGGTGTCGCCGGTGGCGGAGCCGTAGAGGATCAGTCCGGAGCTGAAGTTGAGCGACTCCGAGGAGGACTCCTGGTTGTTCCCGGCGGCGAAGCCGGCGTGGCCGGAGGCCCAGCTGTGGCCGGCGTAGACGTCGAAGTTGCGCAGCAGCGGGAAGCGGGTGTCGGTGCGGTCGGCGTTGGCGGCGTCCTTGGCGAGCAGCTTGACCATTCCGCCCCACGCGCTGTCGGCGGCCCAGGCGGAGTCGTACCGGGCGACGGTGGCGGCGGCCTGGATGAAGTAGCCGTAGTGGAAGTGGTGGTCGTTGAGTTCGGCGTCGGTGCCGTAGGAGGCGGGGTAGCCGATCAGGGTCTTCCAGACCGCGTCGTAGGAGAAGCCGGGTGAGCCGGTGCCGCGGAACCAGGTCTGGAGCTTGCCCTTGATCAGCCCGAGCAGCTTGTCCCGGGTCGCGGCGTCGCCCAACTGGTCGGCAATCGGGACGAGTTGGGCGAGCCGGCCGAGCGCCTTGCCGGTCCAGTAGGTGTCGGTGGCGCCGGCGAACGGATCGGCGGCGTCGGCCTCCTGCCGGACCAGGGCGCCCAGTGCGGCGCGGTCGTAGGCACCGGCGTCCGGCAGCGACGGCAGCACGCCGCCCACGCTCTGAACGGTGGTGAAGCCGCTGCCCTCGCGGACCTTCATCGGCCCGCGCGGCGAGACGTAGCCGAGGCCGGTCAGCGGGTCGGTGGCGGCCTGCCACTGGTGCGGGTAGAGGGCGAGCAGGGTGCCCGTGCGGGTGCCCTCCTGCGGGACGGTGGTGACGGTGTAGCCGGTGGTGAGGGTGGCGGCGGCGGCCTGGTAGCTCCAGTCGGCGCGGGTGCCGGTGACGAAGCTGTAGGCGTAGCCGCGGTAGAGGTCCAGGTCGGCGGGGGTGGGCAGGACGGCGACCGAGTAGTAGTCCTTGGACCCGAGGGCCGCGCTGAGGGTGGTGCCGTTGACGTTCCAGGTGGTGCCGGTGGGTGCGAACAGGCCGTAGTGGTGGCCGGCCACCGTGATGCCGAGGACGTTGCCCTGGCTGGCGAAGACGGTCGGGGTCCCGGCCGTGGTGACCTGCGCCGCGCCGCCGGTGGCGTGGGCGTAGACGTACGGCAGGCCGTGGCCGATGGTGGCGCTGAAGGTGTGCGCGCCGTCCGCCCAGTACGGGGTGACGGTCCAGTCGCTCCAGCCGTCGACCTTGGTGTCCGGGGAGTTGAGGCCGGCCACGCCCAGGGTGAGGTCCCGGGTGTGGGTGTAGTCGTACTGGCGGCCGTCGGGCGTGATGGTCGGCACGGTGGGGTAGCCGACCTCCAGGCCGGCCGCCACCGCCTTGTAGGTGAGCGGGTGGCCGTACATGTTCTCCGAGTACGGGTTGCCCGCGTAGCGCTGGTAGACCAGCGAGGACCACCAGTCGTTGGTCGGGACGGCCTGGCCGGCCATCCGGGCGGTGACCTTGGGGGTGACGGGCGCGCCGTCGGAGTTGCCGGGGCCGGGCGCGCCGGCCGGGCGGCTGTCGCTGTAGCCGCCGAGGCCGACCGGGACGGTCGCGGCGGCGGCGCTGCCGGCGCCGACGGTCGAGGCCAGCGCGGCCGCGGCGGCGAGGGCGAGCGCCACCACGGCGGCTGCCGGGCGGCGCGCGGATCTGAGCTTCATGGGTCCACCTCGGGTGGGGGGCGGTGGGTGAGAGCGCTCTCAGCGGTGGGGACGCTAGAGCCGCCGCCCGGCACTGTCAACGCTCCTGACGGGACTCGCGCTTCCAAGGCGTGAAGACGCCACACCGTCAACCCGCGAGATTACGTTCAGGTTTCGGAGGCTTGACGGGCCGGTCCGGCGCCGGGCACTCTCCTGGCATCACCTGAGAGCGCTCTCAGACTTCTCTCCGCACCCCAGCTCCGCACCCCTGCTCCGGCACCCCAACTCCCCACCCCAGCACCGGCATCCCTGCTCCGGCACCCCGCCACCCACGACCTGCTGCGCCAGGAGGCACCCCCATGCGCCCGTTCAGAGTCCGTCGCACCACCACCGCCCTCGGATCCACCGTGCTCGCCGCCACCCTGCTGCTCACCGGCTGCGGCTCCGGCGGCTCGGGCTCCGCGGACTCGGCCGGCGGCCCGATCACCCTCACGGTGGACCTCTTCGGCACCTTCGGGTTCAAGGAGAGCGGCCTCTACGACGAGTACATGCAGCTGCACCCCGGCATCACCGTCAAGCAGACCGACACCCAGGACGAGGCCCAGTACTGGCAGGCGCTGCAGACCAAGCTGGCCGGCGGCGGCGGGCTGGCCGACGTCCAGGGTCTGGAGGTCGGCCGGGTGGCCAGCGTGGTGCAGAAGCAGGCCGACAAGTTCACCGATCTGAAGACCCTCGGGCTCGGCGGCGTCAACGACGACCTGGTGCCGTGGAAGGGCGCCGCCGTGAAGACCGCCGACGGACGGGTGCTGGGCGCCGGCACCGACATCGGCCCGGAGGCGATCTGCTACCGCACCGACCTGTTCAAGGCCGCCGGGCTGCCCACCGACCGCACCGAGCTGGCCGCCAAGTGGTCCACCTGGCAGGGCTACCTGGACCTGGGCAAGCAGTACGCCGCCAAGGCGGAGGCCGGCAACGCCTGGACCGACAGCGCCGCCGGGATGTTCACCGCCGAGGTCGGCCAGCAGAAGGTCCGGTACGCGGACGAGGGCGGCAAGCCGGTCTACGACAGCAGCCCCGCCGTGAAGACCGCCTGGGCGGACGCCACCCGACTGGTCGCGGACGGGCTGTCCGCCAAGCTGCCGCAGTGGACCCCGGAGTGGAACAAGGCCTTCACCACCGGCAAGTTCGCCACCCTGAGCTGCCCGGCCTGGATGATCGGCTACATCAAGGGCCAGGCCGCGGACGCCGGTTCCGGCAAGTGGGACATCGCGCCCGGCCCCGGGAAGACCGGCAACTGGGGCGGCTCGTACCTGACCGTGCCGAAGACCGCCAAGCACCCCAAGGAGGCGGCCGAGCTGATCAAGTGGCTCACCGCCAAGGAGCAGCAGGCCAAGCTCTTCACCAAGCAGGGTTCCTTCCCGTCCAGCACCGGCGCGCAGGCCGCCATCAAGGACACCACCGACCCCTACTTCAACAACGCGCCGATCGGCCTGATCTTCAGCGAGTCCGCCGCCAACATGCCCGCGCAGGTGCTCGGCACCGACGACGGCGTGATCACCAAGGCGTTCACCGACGCGCTCGGCGAGGTGGAGCGCACCGCGACCGCGCCGCAGACCGCCTGGCAGCACGCCCTGGACAACATCAAGAAGGCCAACGGCAGCTGACGCCAGGCCGGTTCACCGCTCCCGGCCGGGTCCCCGACACCGGACCCGGCCGGAGCCCCGTCGAAGGACCCAACCCCATGGCCGTCCCCACCTCCGCCAGGCTGCCCGCCGCGGTCACCGCCCCCCGGCCCCGCCGGACCGGGCGGCTGGCCCCGTACGGCTTCGTCGCGCCGTTCTTCACCCTGTTCGCCGCCTTCGGGCTGTTCCCGCTGCTCTACACCGCCTACGTCTCGCTGCACCGGGTCGAGTTGCAGACCGCCGACCGGATGGACTGGCTCGGGCTGCAGAACTACACCCGGCTGCTCGAGGACCCGTTCTTCTGGAACGCGCTGCGCAACACCTTCACCATCGGCGTGCTGTCCACCGTCCCGCAGCTGCTGATGGCGCTGGGCCTGGCGCACCTGCTCAACTACCGGCTGCGCGGGCGGACCTTCTTCCGGGTCGCGATGCTGATGCCGTACGCCACCTCGGTGGCCGCCGCCACCCTGGTCTTCGCCCAGCTGTTCGGCCGCGACTACGGGCTGATCAACTGGCTGCTCGGCAGCGCCGGGCTGCACCCGGTCGACTGGCAGGCCTCCACCTGGGCCTCGCAGCTCGGCGTCTCGACGATCGTCACCTGGCGCTGGACGGGCTACAACGCGCTGATCTACCTGGCCGGGATGCAGGCCATCCCCGGCGAGCTGTACGAGTCGGCGGCCGTCGACGGCGCCTCCCGCTGGCAGCAGTTCCGGCACATCACGGTGCCCGGGCTGCGGCCGACCATCGTCTTCACGGTGGTGGTCTCCACCATCGGCGCCACCCAGCTGTTCGGCGAGCCGCTGCTGTACGAGGGCAACGCGGGCGGCGGCATCTCGCACCAGTACCAGACCCTCGGCCTGTACCTGTACGAGCAGGGCTGGTCCTTCTTCCACCTGGGCCGGGCCGCGGCGGTGGCCTGGGTGATGTTCCTGCTGATCGTGGTGCTGGCCCTGGTCAACGCGGCCGTGGCCGCCCGGCGCAACCGTACGGACCGGTGATCGTGATGAAGCTCGCCAGGCGTTCCCCGCTCCAGGGCGGCCCGCTGGCCTACGCGGTGCTGGCCGTCGCCACCCTGCTGGCGGTGTTCCCGTTCTACTGGACGCTGGTCGCGGCCAGCCGCTCCAACGCCGAACTCAGCGCCCCGACCCCGGCGCTGACCCCCGGCCCGCACCTCTTCCACAACATCGGCGAGGCGCTGGCGCAGGCCGACATCGGCGGCGCCCTGCTCAACTCGCTGGTGGTGTCCTCGGTGGTGACCGCGGGCGTGGTGCTCTCCTCGACGCTGGCCGGGTTCGCCTTCGCCAAGCTGCGCTTCCGCGGGCGCGGTCTGCTGCTCGCGGTCACCGTCGGCACCATGATGATCCCGCCGCAGCTCGGGGTGATCCCGCTGTTCATGGTGATCGTCCGGCTCGACCTGCAGAACAAGCTGCCGGCCGTGATCCTGCCCTCGCTGGTCTCCGCGTTCGGGGTGTTCTTCATGCGGCAGTTCCTGCTGCAGGCGCTGCCGGACGAGCTGATCGAGGCCGGGCGGACGGACGGCGCCTCGGCGCTGCGGATCTTCGTGTCGATCGTGCTGCCGGTGGCCCGCCCGGGGATGGCCGTGCTCGGGATGCTGACCTTCATGGCCACCTGGAACGACTTCTTCTGGCCGATCGTGGCGCTGAGCTCGCAGAACCCCACCGTGCAGGTCGCCCTCAAGTCGCTCGGCCAGGGCTACGTGCCCGACCAGTCGATCGTGATGGCCGGCACCCTGCTCGGCACCCTGCCCGTCCTGGTGGTCTTCGCACTGCTCGGCCGCCAGATCGTCGGCGGCATCATGCAGGGAGCCGTCAAGGGATGAACCCCCGACCCACACCCCCGGAAGGTGAGATGACCGTCGACGTACTGCCCTCCCCGGTCCGCGCCGGCGGCTTCCCGGCCGGCTTCGTCTGGGGCGCGGCCACCGCCGCGTACCAGATCGAGGGCGCGGCCGCCCTGGACGGCCGGACCCCGTCCGTCTGGGACACCTTCAGCCGGACCGCCGGCAAGGTCCGCAACGGCGACACCGGCGACATCGCCGCCGACCACTACCACCGGTACCGCGAGGACGTCGCCCTGATGGCCGGACTGGGCCTCGGCGCCTACCGGTTCTCGCTCGCCTGGCCCCGGATCCGCCCCGGCGGCCGCGGCCCGGCCAACCCGGCCGGCCTGGACTTCTACGACCGCCTGGTGGACGAGCTGCTGGCCCACGGCATCGCCCCGGTCGCCACCCTCTACCACTGGGACCTCCCGCAGGAGCTGGAGGACGACGGCGGCTGGACCAACCGCGACACCGCGTACCGCTTCGCCGAGTACGCCGCCCTCGCCGCCGGGCGGCTCGGCGACCGGATCGCCACCTGGACCACCCTCAACGAGCCCTGGTGCAGCGCCTTCCTCGGCTACGGCTCCGGGGTGCACGCCCCCGGCCGGACCGACCCGGTGGCGGCCCTGACCGCCCACCACCACCTGCTGCTTGCGCACGGCCTGGGCACCGCCGCGCTGCGCGACGCGCTGCCCGCCGGCGCCGAGGTCTCGCTCACCCTCAACCTGGCCGCGGTGCGCCCGCTCACCACCGGCCCGGCCGACCTGGACGCGGCCCGCCGGATCGACGGCCTGGCCAACCGGATCTTCCTCGACCCGGTGTTCCACGGCCGCTACCCCGCCGACGTGCTCGCCGACACCGCGCACCTGACCGACTGGTCCTTCGTCCGGGCCGGCGACCTGGCCGAGATCTCCCGCCCGATCGACTCGCTGGGCATCAACTACTACACCCCGACCGTGGTCGCCGCCGACGACCCCGCCGACCCGGCGCCCCGCCAGGACGGCCACGCCGGTGAGCTGTCGCCGTGGCCGGCCGACGAGGGCGTGCGCTTCCTGCCCGCCGAGGGCAGCCGCACCGCGATGGGCTGGCCGGTCGACGCGGACGGCCTGTACGAGCTGCTCACCCGGCTGCGCGACGACCTGCCGGGCCTGCCGCTGCTGGTCACCGAGAACGGCGCCGCCTACGAGGACTACACCGACCCGAGCGGCGCGGTGCACGACCCCGAGCGGGTCGCCTACCTGCACGGCCATCTGGCGGCGGTGCGCCGCGCGGTGGCGGACGGCGCGCCGGTGCGCGGGTACTTCCTGTGGTCGCTGCTGGACAACTTCGAGTGGGCGTACGGCTACAGCAAGCGGTTCGGCATCGTGCACGTGGACTTCGCCAGCCAGCGGCGCACCCCCAAGGACAGCGCCCGCTGGTACGCGGAGGTGATCCGCACCGGCGAGCTGCCGCACTGACCGGCCGCGCCGGGCCGGCCGCGCCGATCGGCCGGCCGGACCGGCCGGCGGCGGGGGAGCCCCCAGCCCCCCCCGACAAGGAGGAACCCCCGGTGAGTGGGGTGATTGCCCGCCAGGACTGCCCGAGGGTGGTCCCCCCCCGGGCCTTCACGTCGGGGTCGCCCCCGCGGTGCGGTGGTGCGGTGGCGCGGTGGTTCAGCGGTGCCTGGTCGGGCTGTTCGGCCCGCGCATCGACTTGGTGATGGCCTTCCACTTCTGCAGCTGCGCCTTGCGCAGCCGCGCGTCGGTGCGCGAGGCGATCCAGGCGCTCTCGCGCTGGAGCTTGCGGTAGCTCTCCATCCGGCGGTGCGCCAGGGTGCCGTCCTCCAGCGCGGCCAGCACCGCGCAGCCCGGCTCGCTGTGGTGGCCGCAGTCGTCGAAGCGGCACCGTGCGGCGAGCTCCTCGATCTCGGCGAAGGCCTGGCCGAGGCCCTCGCCGCCGTACAGGCCGACCTCGCGCAGGCCCGGGGTGTCGATGACCAGTCCGCCGCCGGGCAGCGGGATCAGCTCGCGGGTGGTGGTGGTGTGCCGGCCCTTGCCGTCGCTGTCGCGGGTCTGCTGGACGGTCATCACGTCCCGGCCCGCGAGGGCGTTGGTGAGGGTGGACTTTCCGGCGCCGGACTGCCCGATCAGGGCGCTGGAGCCGGGTGCGCAGGCCCGCAGCACGTCGATGTTCTCGCCGGTCTCCGCACTGACCGCGAGGACGGTGACGCCGGGGGCGATGCCCTCGACGTCGGCCCGGATGTGGTCGGCGTCGTCGACCAGGTCGCACTTGGTGAGGACGACCACCGGCTCCGCGCCGGACTCCCAGGCCAGGGCCAGGAAGCGTTCGATCCGGCCGAGGTCGGGGTCGAGCGCCAGCGACACGGCGATCAGCACGGTGTCGATGTTGGCGGCCAGCACCTGGCCGTCGGAGCGGCCGCCGGAGGCCTTGCGGACGATCGCGGTGGAGCGCGTCAGCAGGGCGGAGACGGTGGGCAGCGGGGTGGCGGCGAGGTCGACCGCGGCCCAGTCGCCGGTGCACGGGCTGTCCACCGGGTCGGGGCCGGCGACCGGCCGGGTGTCGGCGCGGACGGTGCGCAGTTCGCCGGTGTCGGGGTCGGCCAGCAGGACGTCGCAGCGTCCGCGGTCGATCCGGGCGATCCGCGCGGGGGTGAGGCCCGCCTCGGCGAGGGGGGCGAATTCGGCGGCCCGGCTCTCGTTCCAGCCGAAGCCGGAGAGCGGGTGGGCAGCGTCGATGAGGTTCAACTGGGGGACCCTTCGAGGGTGCGGCCCCGGCTGCGCGCACGGCGCGTCGGCGCACCGGTGGTGCGCGGTGGAACAGGGGGATCGGAGTCAGCCGGAGACCACGGGGGTGGGAACAGTGGGCTTCTGGGCGCACGCGGCGCTCACCGCAACGACGGCCATCACGGTCCTCACCTCCTGGTTCGTACGACGGCTGACGGGGCCCCGCGAGGGGGCCGGTCCGGATGTCCCCGACCGTAGCCCACCGGCCCGGCGGGCCACCACCGGTTTTCCGCGGGCGGCTACCGGCCGTCCCAGGAGCCCGGGAAGGGGGCGTCGGGAGGGTGCTGCGGCCAGTCGGGCCGGTCGCTGTCCGGCGGCGGCGGGGGCGTCCGGCGGGGTCCGGAGCCGCCGAGCCGGCCGCGGAGGTTGTGCGGGGGCAGGACGGCGGCCCACCGTTCGGGGTACTCGGAGGGCGGCAGGCCGTCGTCGTCCTCGTCGAGCTCCTCGTCGACGCCGTCGCCGAGGCCCAGTTCGCGGGCGCGTTCGGCGCGTTCGGCGGCGCGCCGGGCGGCCACCTCGCGGACCAGGGTGGCGGCCGCCTCCTCGCTGGCGCGCTCGTTCTCGGCGCGGGCGTCGGCGGTCTGCACGGTGGGCCAGCGGCGGTCCAGGGCGGCGTTCATGGCCGCGCCGATCAGGACGGCGAGAGCGACCACGCCGATCCACAGCAGGACGGCGACGGGCGCGGCCAGCGAGCCGTACACCGAGGGGCCGTCGGCCGAGCTGCCCTCGATCGAGCTGACCAGGTAGAGCCGCAGCAGCACGCTGCAGACGACCAGCACCACCAGGGCCACCAGGGCGCCGGGGATGTCCTCGCGCCACGGCGTGCTGACCGGCACCGCCACGTGGTAGAGGGTGGTCAGGAAGACGATCAGCAGCAGGATCATGGCGGGCCAGTAGAGCGCGTTGACCAGCGCCGCCGAGTCCGGCACGGCGTTGATCACCAGACCGGGTCCGGCCACCAGCAGCGGGAGCACCAGGGAGCCGATCGCCAGGGCGCCGAGGTAGAGGCCGAGGGACATCAGACGGGTCTTGACGATGCCGCGCTTGCCGTCGAGGCCGTACATCACGGTGATGGTGTCGATGAAGATGTAGAGCGCCCGCGAGCCGGACCACAGCGAGAGCAGGAAGCCGATCGAGATCAGGTCGGGGCGGCCGCTGTCGAAGACCTTGCTGAGCAGTGGCTGGACGATCTGCTCGACCGAGCTCGGTGAGAGCACCGTCCCAGTGGCTGAGACGATGTCGTCCTTCAGCTTGTCGATGGTGCCGGCGCCCAGGATGTCGTCCAGGTAGCCGAGGGTGCCGGCCAGGCAGAGCAGCAGCGGCGGGATGGAGAGCAGGGTGAAGAACGCCGCCTCCGCAGCGAGTCCGGTGACCCGGTACTCGACGCAGGTGTTGGTGGTGTCCTTGACCAGCCCCCAGATGGTCCGGCGCCAGGTGTTCTGCTTCGCCGCACGTCGGCGGCCGCCCCGGCGGCGGGCCGGGCGCTCGGCGGACTGGCCGGGGGTGTCCTGCGAGGTGTTGCCTGCTGCTTGCACGCCCCCTACGGTATCGGCCCGCACCCCCCTGCCGACGAGGCCCACCGGGGTGCCGCCGCAGCCGCCCCGCGGGCGGTCGGCGGGCCGGCTCCGCGGCCGCCGCGGCTCGGCTCCGCCGGGCGGGCGGACCGGCCGGACCCGGCCCGGCATCTCACCCTCCGAAACCATTGCGTCCAGAATGCGGACGATGGTGGACCGGGGGTCGTGCGCCATGCGAATCTCTTGCCATGCCGAGCGCCGGAACCACCCTAGTAGGTCGACTCCACGTCGATCTCCTTCGCGTGTCCAGCGCCATCTGTCCGGTGACCTGAGCCCCACCCCGCTGCCACCACCGCACCCGGCGCAACCCTCCGCCATCCCGCTCAGCGGATGCGCGGGCGCCCTCGGGCACCAGGTCACCGCTCATCGACTCCCTGCCGTCCCCCCGTCGGGAACGCGCAGGTGGGAGCGGGCCGCGCCCGGGACGCCAGCGCCCCGAACCACGCCAGCCGATAGAGGACGACACCATGGCCCCCACTCCCGAACCGGTCGAGCCCCAGGTCGACAGCGCCGCCGCGCGCCGTCCCGCCGCCGCCCGCAAGGTGACCCGCCACCGCGGCGAGGGCCAGTGGGGCATGGGGCACTTCACCCCGCTCAACCCGAACGAGCAGTTCAAGAAGGACGACGACGGTCTCAACGTGCGGACACGCATTGAGACGATCTACGCCCAGCGCGGCTTCGACTCGATCGACCCGGCCGACCTGCGCGGCCGGATGCGCTGGTGGGGGCTGTACACCCAGCGCAAGGAGGGCATCGACGGCGGCAAGACCGCGATCCTCGAGCCCCACGAGCTGGACGCCGAGTACTTCATGCTCCGGGTCCGGATCGACGGCGGCCGCCTGACGGTGGCCCAGCTGAAGGCCATCGCCGAGGTCTCCCAGCAGTACGGCCGGAACACCGCCGACCTGACCGACCGCCAGAACGTCCAGTACCACTGGATCCGGATCGAGGACATGCCCGCGATCTGGCAGAAGCTGGAGGGCGTCGGCCTGTCCACCACCGAGGCCTGCGGCGACACCCCGCGCGTCATCCTCGGCTCCCCGGTGGCCGGCATCGCCGAGGACGAGATCATCGACGGCACCCCCGCCATCGACGAGATCCAGCGCCGCTTCATCGGAAACCCCGACTTCTCCAACCTGCCGCGCAAGTTCAAGTCGGCCGTCTCCGGCTCGCCGCTGCTGGACGTCGCCCACGAGATCAACGACATCGCCTTCGTCGGCGTGGTCCACCCGGAGCACGGCCCCGGCTTCGACCTGTGGGTCGGCGGCGGCCTGTCCACCAACCCCAAGCTCGGCGTCCGGCTGGGCGCCTGGGTCCCGCTGGAGGAGGTCGCGGACGTCTACGGCGGCGTCATCGGCATCTTCCGCGACTACGGCTACCGCCGGCTGCGCAACCGCGCCCGGCTCAAGTTCCTGGTCGCCGACTGGGGCGTGGAGAAGTTCCGCCAGGTGCTGCAGGACGAGTACCTCAAGTACGACCTGATCGACGGCCCCGCGCCGAAGGAGCCCAGCGGCACCTGGCGCGACCACGTCGGCGTGCACCGCCAGAAGGACGGCAAGTTCTACGTCGGCTTCGCGCCGCGGGTCGGCCGGGTCGACGGCGAACTGCTCGGCAAGGTCGCCGACCTGGCCGCCGCCCACGGCAGCGACCGCCTGCGCACCACCGCCGAGCAGAAGATGCTGGTCCTGGACATCGCCGAGGACCGGGTCGACTCGCTGGTGGCCGGGCTGGAGGCGCTGGACCTGCGGGTCACCCCCTCCCCGTTCCGCCGCGGCACGATGGCCTGCACCGGCATCGAGTACTGCAAGCTCGCCATCGTCGAGACCAAGGAGCGCGGCCGCACCCTGATCGACGAACTGGAGCGCCGCCTTCCGGAGTTCAGCGAGCCGCTGACCATCAACATCAACGGCTGCCCGAACGCCTGCGCCCGCATCCAGGTCGCGGACATCGGTCTCAAGGGCCAGCTGGTCACCGACGAGAACGGCGACCAGGTCGAGGGCTACCAGGTGCACCTCGGCGGCGCGCTGGGCCTGGAGGCCGGCTTCGGCCGCAAGGTCCGCGGCCTCAAGGTCACCAAGGACGGCCTGCCGGACTACGTCGAGCGCGTGCTGACCCGCTTCCAGGCGGAGCGTAAGGACGGCGAGCGGTTCGCCCAGTGGACCGCCCGGGCCGACGAGGAGGCCCTGTCATGAGTGAGCGAGCGGCGCCGTTCTTCTGCCCGTACTGCGGGGACGAGGACCTGCGTCCGTCCGAGGCCGGACACGGCACCTGGGAGTGCCACGCCTGCCGCCGGGCGTTCCAGCTGAAGTTCCTCGGCCTGCTGTCACCGTCGAACGGGGGGAATCGGGATGAGCACCGCGACTGACCTGGAGGCGCTGGCCACCGCGGCCGGCCGCGACCTGGAGGAGGCGTCCGCCCAGGACGTGCTGCGCTGGGCCGCCGAGAACTTCGGCAAGCGGTTCTGCGTCACCTCCTCGATGGAGGACGCGGTCGTCGCCCACCTCGCCTCCTCGGTCCTGCCCGGCGTGGACGTGGTGTTCCTGGACACCGGCTACCACTTCGCCGAGACCATCGGCACCCGGGACGCGGTGGCGGCGGTGATGCCGGTCAACGTCATCACCCTCACCCCGAAGCTGACCGTGGCCGAGCAGGACGCCGAGTACGGGCCGAACCTGCACGACCGCGACCCCGACCTGTGCTGCGCACTGCGCAAGGTCGAGCCGCTCAACCGCGGTCTCGGCGGGTACGACGCCTGGGCGACGGGCCTGCGCCGCGACGAGTCCCCCAGCCGGGCGAACACCCCGGTGGTCGCCTGGGACCCCAAGCGCCGCAAGGTCAAGATCGCCCCGATCGCCCGCTGGACCCAGGACGACGTGGACGCCTACGTCGCCGCCAACGGCGTGCTGCTCAACCCGCTGCTGTGGGAGGGCTACACCTCGATCGGCTGCTCGCCGCTGTCCTGCACCGCCAAGCCCGGCGAGGGCGAGCAGGGCCGGGCCGGCCGCTGGGCCGGCTCGGGCAAGACCGAGTGCGGCATCCACCTCTGAACCCGAACCACCACCACCTACGTACTGGAGACCGAACCGTGACGACAGCCGACACCCTGGCCGCCGGGGGCCCCGCAGCGGCGGCCGCCCCGGCTGCCGGCTGCGAGCGCGGCGCCACCGTGTGGCTGACCGGGCTGCCCAGCGCCGGCAAGACCACCCTCGCCCTCGCGCTGGCCGAGCGGCTGCGCG